>CALFYU010000733.1 GCA_937952455.1 uncultured Planctomycetaceae bacterium | reverse complement strand
GCGTTTGACGGCGCCCAACGCATGAGGATCCGGGCAGGGCGCCGGCGGGTTCCGAAACGGGTTGACAAATATCCGCGCACTCTGCCGACCGCATCCTGCGGCAGGAAATTTCATCCAGCAGCGCGTCCGTCAACGCTGCATCCGTCACGGTAGTCGAATTTTGAGATGGACGCAAGAACAATAAGCCGCCACGCGTCGCACGCAGAACAGTAAGGCGGCTCAGGCACAACAAGCGAGCGTTTGTCATCGGCCGTTTCCTGGGGAGGCGAGTCCAAGGGGTGCAATCGTCTGAGCCTGACGAGTTAGCGGTCAGTCACGATCGGGCGGACGGTTTCGAGGACGGCGGTCGCTGCGATTGCGCGGGGGACCAGGAAAACCGTCGTCTTTGCCGCGGCGTTCGCCGTCGCGCGGGCCGCGCGTCCGGAACTTGCGGAACAAATCACCGGGATCGGGCGGATAGCGCTCGGCGTGGGCATGCACGAAGCTCTTCTTCAATTGCCGCATGAAATTGTCCGAGCTAAGCCACATCAACTCTTCCTGCTTGTCTGAGGGGAGTTTGACGAAGAACTCCATCATCTCTTCCTCGGTCGGTTCTTTCTTTTTGATTTCGTCGTGATAGGCCGCGTACAGGCTTTCAGCCAGGATCCACAACATCATCGGCCGCTGCCGAGGGTTGGGTTCCCGCTCCATCTCTCCTGTCAGAGTTTTTCGCAAACCGCGATTGGACACAGCGCTGGCGAATCGCTCGTCGATAAAGAAATCACGTCGAAATCGAGCGGCGCGTTCGTCCCGCTCACGGAAATCTCCCATCCGCTCCAGCAGAACCTGCATCACCGCATAGTAGCGGTCGTACCCTCCCGGCTCGGCTTCGATCGCATCCAGCTCCGCCGCCGCCGTAGGATCATCGCGCAGCTTGTCCTCGACAATCTGCATGACGTTCGCCAGTTCTTGCTCAGAGAGCCGGCGGCGGGGAAACCCGCGCCCTCGACTCCATGAGTCCTCGTTGTCGGCCTGTTGCTCGTCCATTTCCTTCTGAATCGCGTCGACCAATGCCAGTTTCTTCTCGACGTCGGTTTCGTTGCGCAATTCGTCCCGCTGCCGGGGCCGCGCTTCGGAGTACCATAGATAGAAATTCGCGCTGATTTGCCGGAGCACCTTCTGCTTGCCGGGACCTTGCAGTGCCTCGTGGATCTCCCGAAGACGCTGCTGTTCGGCCGGAGGCTTGCTGTAGAACGCCTGAAAGTCCTTCTCCAACCGGGCGTGCTCGATCGACGTCAACTGCGACATGCGATTGAGAGATTGGACTCCGTCGCGATCCGGGTGGACGATCGCCGCAGCGGCCTGATAGGCGGCCCAACCGGCCAGCCCCAGCGCGACGACCCCGATGATCCAAGTGGCTTTGCGACTCATTGGGAAGGGCCCTCTGGAAGCTCAACTTCGGGCGTGTCGGTGAGGGAAGAGTCCTCGAACTTGTGGTGCCGCTCCAATTCCTGGAGAAACTCCAAGCTTCCGGCCGCTTCGTATTCGTGCAGTTTCTCCACAACCGGATAGTCGCGGATCATGTTGCGGCCTTCGCTGGGAATGGTCCACACGGCCGCATAGACCCCGCCGACAACCGCCGCCGATAAACCTCCCAGCCACAGGGCGGCGAATAACGTCCGCCGCGCCCAGACTTGCCACCGCGCCGAGCTCTGGGCCTTATTGACCTCCACGGCACGCAAGCGAGAGATCGTCCGGTGCGTGAAGTCCTCCCCGGGATCGACGCGCGGCAGGTGATCCAGCATATCCCAGGCGCGTGAGAGCATTTCCACGTCGCGGCGCGCAGCCGGGCTCCCCGCGAGCGTCTCTTCGATCGATCGCGTTTCGGCTTCGTCGAGTTCGCCGTCGAGATAGGCGACCAAATTGGCCCGCTGCTCAACGGTAAGACGTGTGGCTTTTCCCATCAATCCGGCCGCAATCGGCCTCCTCGATTTGGTTGTAATAACCTGCGGATGCCACTGGCGGCTTGACCGCCAGTGCTGGTTCAGGTTGCGTTATCCATGTTCAGGAAAAGTCGATCCACGGGCACCCTGGCCGTAGGGTGTTTGCTGATTCGGAAGTCGTCTGCGTTTCGACGATCTTGAACATGACTGATCGATCCAAACTATTTCTCATCCGGTCGGCCGCACATAGGCGACGAGCGATTCTCGCAAATTGTCCCGCGCGCGGGACAACAGCGACTTCACCGCCGCCGGGGACAAATCCATCGCTTCGCCAATGTCGGCGTAACTCATCTCTTCAAATTTATGCAATAACACCGCCATCCGCTGGCGTTCACTCAGTGTGGTGAGGGCGTCCCGAACGACGTCACACGTTTCGCGACTGTCCGCGAGCCGGGTGGGCATCAGCGCGGATTTATCGGGAACCGTCTGCTCGCGGGGTGTGGACTCCATCATTCCCGAATCGCGGGCATTGAGCGACACCTCCTTGCGGCGTCCGAAACTGCGGCGGGTGTTGCTCGCCAGATTGTTGGCGATGCGGTACAGCCACGTCGCAAATTTCGCCGTCGGTTCGTAACCGTTCCGGGCCTGGTATATACGCAGAAAACACTCCTGGGCCAGGTCCTCCGCCGTTTCTCGGTTGCCCAACATGTTGTAGAAAATACTCACCAACCGGGACTGATAATTGGCGACCAACTCACTAAACGCATCTTCATCCCCTTCCTTGACCCGCAGCATCAGCCGCACGTCAGGATCACGAATCGCCGGATTTTCGCCGGATTTCGTTGTCGTTGCGTTGCTCAACGGTCGTTCGCTTCGCTGTTAACGGGAATGTGGCCGTAACTTACGACAATCCAAACCCCGTTTCCTGGGTTAATAAACCCCGCAAATCGCAAAAGGTTTCTGCGGAATTCGTCCGCGACAACCGGTTTGTTGCCGCCGTCAAAGGGTTATTGATCTGTAGCACGTCATTGCGGCACGCCGCGCGAATGATTCGCCCGAAGTCGCGTTGTTAGTAATACGCAGGCTGCCTCATTGGTCCGCAGCAAGGTTGCGCCAATTGTAACAGGTCGTTTGCAGGCCGCGTAACCGCGACTGCCGGAATCGAGGAGGAAAACGCCGGACGGGAAAAGACAGCCGATCGGGCGCAGAATAGGGACCTGTAAGCGCATGCCGGACAATTATCACGATGGCGTTCCCCATGGCAAGCGGTTACGATGAACTGAACGACCGGACGTTGTGGTCAAAGGAGCGTCGGCATTCTGCCTCGCAGTGCGGCGATTCATGCAATTCCCGGATCCAGCAATTGGACTCCAAGCCGAGATGACGATTTCTCAATTACCGCTCAGCTATTGCACGAATGTCCATCCGGGACGATCCGTTGCCGAAGTCAATCGCGGTCTTGATGAAGTCACCTGCCCCGTTCAGCAGGCTTGGGAGCAACCCTTGGCGGCCGGTCTCTGGTTGGCGCAGCCGGTGGTACGTGAGTTAACTGCCGATGCGGACAATGTGAAGAGGTTCGTCGACGGCCTGCACGAACGGGGGCTGACCTGCCACACGCTCAATGCTTTTCCATACGGTGATTTTCACAGCGAGCGGGTCAAGGAAAACGTCTATCTCCCCGATTGGTCGCAGCCGGAGCGGCTGGACTACACGATCGACTGTGCAGAGATCTTGACCGAGCTTTTGCCCGCCGACGGTGAAGGGAGTATTTCGACGGTTCCCTTGGGTTTCAAGGGCTTTCAACATCCCGATAACTTCGGTGAGGAATGTCTGGACCAATTCTTGGAATTCGCACGGCGGATGGACCTGTTGCAGGACCGGACCGGCAAGCTGATCCGTTTGGCGATTGAACCCGAGCCGTATTGTCTGCTGGAAACCACGGCCGAAGCAGTTGCGTTTTTCCAGCGGCTGTGGGCACGGGCCGACACGGCCATGATCGGCGACGCCGTCCGGCGGCACATCGGGCTGTGCTACGACGTCTGCCACCAGGCGGTCGAATTTGAAGACATCACCCGCTCGATCCAATCAATCGACGCGGCCGGCATCCGCATCAACAAATTGCATATCTCGTGCGCGATTCAACTGGATGATCCGGCCAACAACGAAGCGGGCCGCCGTGCTTTGGCCACTTATGTCGAGCCGCGCTATCTGCATCAGACGATGGCCCTCACCCCTTCGGGACGTGTGCTGCACCACATCGACTTGTCGCGCGGGTTGGCCCTGGAACCGACGCCCGATTTCCTTGAAGCCCGGCAGTGGCGGATTCATTTTCATGTCCCGGTGGATGCCGAGACGTTGGGTCCGCTACGGACGACGCGCGATGAGTTGCGGCAAGCGATCGCCGTCGTGGCGCAGCTCGATTACGCCCCGCACCTGGAGGTCGAGACCTATACGTGGGAAGTCCTCCCTGACGACGCGCAAGGACCGGCAGCGTCGAATCGCCTGATCGACGGTCTGGTCCGCGAGTTGCGCGGAACCCGCGACCTGCTTGCCGCGGTTTCTTAATCACTCACCGCTGGCGTTGTATCACGCGCGACCGGCACGCGCAACACGCGATCGATTCCCAGTCGGAAAATCACCCACACGGCGGTCACCGACTCCCACATATTGATCTTTGAACTTCCGTAGCGTCGGTCTTCGAAGACGATCGGCGTTTCCGCGAACCGGCAGCCGATGCGGCTCAGCCGGTACAGGATCTCTTCCTGAAAGGCATAGCCCGTCGCGCGGATTTTCCCGAAGTCCAACTCCTTTAATTTCGCGACGCGGTAGCAGCGAAACGCGCCGCTGTTGTCCATAGTTTTCAGTCCCAGCAAAGACCGCGCATAGAAATTGACGCCGCGGCTCATGAAGTGCCGTTTGAAGCCCCAGCCGACGACGTCTCCTCCGGGAACATACCGCGACCCGATGGCCACGTCGGCGTGGGACATGCAGTCCATGATCGCGGGAATATAACGAGGATGATGGCTGAAGTCGGCATCCATGTTGAGCAGAAACTCATAGCCCGCCTCAACAGCGTATTCAAACGCCGCCAGCGTGGCGGAGCCTAGGCCCAGTTTTCCCTCGCGATGCATAACGTGAATCCGGGGATCAGCGGCGGCCAATTCGTCGGCCAACGCCCCCGTGCCGTCGGGGGAGTTGTCGTCGACGATTAGCACCTCGGCTTGCGGTGCGTGCGCGTGGATCTCGGCGACGAGATCCGCAAGGTTCTCGCGCTCATTATAGGTGCATAAAGAGATCAGCAACCGGCCGTCGGTCATTGCCGCCACACGATGTCCAGAGGTTTTGCCGTGGAAAAAAGGAGCGTCAAACCGTCGAGGCTACCACACCCGTACGGGAATCGGTAGCAGGCCGTTTGCCAATTGCGGCGGGAATCACGAAGATAGGGCTGGTTTCACCCTATAACGCACAATATCGAGGCAAGCCGACTCGTGGCATTTGCATATCCCGACCTGCCGGAAGGCATCACCAGTTTCGGCGCCGCACTTTGCCGCGGCGCTGTCTATCTCTACGGCGGGCATTGCGGCCGCGCCCACGACTATTACGAAACCGGGCAGTCCAATCGGCTGCGCCGCTGCAATCCTCAACGCTCAACCGCCTGGGAAGACTTGGCAACCGGGCCGCGGCGACAAGGTTTAGCGATGGTCTCGCACGGCGATCAGCTGTACCGCATCGGCGGTTTCTCGGCGCGGAACCAACAGGGGGAAGAGAGTGACCTCTGGTCGGTCGCCGATTGTGCGCGATTCGATCCGGCATTGGGTGTTTGGGAAGAGCTCCCCGACTTGCCCTCGCCCCGATCGTCGCACGACGCAGCCGTCATCGGCGATCACGTGTACGTCGTCGGCGGTTGGACATTGGCCGGCGCCGACGCCAGCTCCTGGCACACGACGGCCGTCGTCGCTGATTTGACCGAAACGCCGTTGGTCTGGCGCGGGTTGCCGCCTCCACCGTTTCAACGCCGCGCATTAGCGGCGGCGGCGTTTGAGAACAAGTTGTACGTCATCGGCGGCATGCAGAATCGCGGAGGGCCGACCGGAGCGGTGGACGTGTTCGATCCGGCCACTGAATCCTGGTCGACCGGACCGATGCTCTGCGGGGAAGCGGATGAAGGGTTCGGAGCCGCTGCCTGTGCCGCCGGGGGAGCGCTCTATGTCAGCACCGTGCAGGGTCACCTGCAGCGTCTCGATCAGGGAGCCGAAGCATGGGTGCTGGACAAAAACCTGCCAACGCGGCGGTTTTTTCACCGTATGCTGGCTGCCAGCGACGATCGGTTACTGATCATCGGCGGCGCCAATATGGAGACGGGCCGGTTTCGCCAAGTGGACGTCATCGATCTTGCGGCGGATTAACGGCCGGTTTGATCTTTGTCCTTATACCGCGAACTGGCGCGGCGCAGTTGGCGTTTCTCGGACTCAGTGAGCGAGTCCATGCCGTGTTCGTGCAGTTTGGCGAGAATGGCGTCGACGCGAACCTCCGTTTCGCGGGCCTCCAACTCCAGTCGCCGCACCTTTTCCGCCTGCCGTTTGGCTCGCCAGCGGGCGAAGAATCCCGGTTGGCGCTGCGGCGCTTGTTCGTCGGTGCGTTCCAGGCTGGTGTATCCCTGCGAAAAATCGTAGCCCATGAACGACTCTTCGAAATATTCACCCATGTGCAGTCGCTGCAATTCCAAGATCGCCGTCATGATAAACAGGAACGCGAACGACAGAATCAACAAGTGGTTGCCCAAGATGGCGGCCAGCGCCACGATCAGCCCCGTCGCAAAGCTGACCTTGATCGACCATTCCATACCCCGCGTATTGCCCAGGCTTTCGACAAGTACCGTCCGCAGCATCTGCCCGCCATCGAGCGGACACGCCGGAATGAGATTCAGCATGAACAGCATCAGGTTCATGTGAAACCCCAACAACGTCGCGTTGCTGAGAAAATCAGCGGCCTCGAAGTCGCCGGTGGTCATCGGCGCCTGCCAGGGAGTAAAGGCGTTACGAAAATGGGGCGAATCGGTGATAAACGGCAGCAACAGCATGCAAATCACCAAGTTCACGGCCGGGCCCATGGCGGTCGTGATCAACTTGGCCCGTGCGTTGCTGGCCGGCGAGACCTGCGCCAATCCACCGAGCGGCCAGATCAAAATCTCATCACCGAATCCCCCGGTAACCCGCGCTCCGAAGATATGGCCGAACTCGTGCAAGAGGACGCTGATAAACAACAGCCCCGACAACATGCCCCCCATCTGCCAGCCGAACGTATACAGCAAATAGAAGATCGCCAGCGGAAAGAATACGCTGACATATACCCGCACGGAGAACCACGTGCCGATGCTGAACTTCCAACCGAACGGGTTTTGAGAATTATTCATCTGCGGCTGCTACCAGGAACTGGCACAGGAATCGGGGAGACCCGCGACGGTCGAAGCGGCGGAGCATGGGACCCAGACGCCCGCCAGCGCGGCACGAAATTATACCCCAAACTACCATAGCCGGGAACAGCGAAGCCCGGTCGAGCAAATCGGCAGCGGGGTTATCGGGAAAATCCCGACCCAGACAAATTGCAGCCAAGCCGCGGCAAGACTCCCCCGCCTCGGCCCGGCCGGCCGGACGTCTGGTTGTGCGGATTACACAATTTGGCTC
>CALFYU010000732.1 GCA_937952455.1 uncultured Planctomycetaceae bacterium | reverse complement strand
CAGTATGCGCGTCCGCGTTCAATGAGGCGATGGGCGCGCTCCCGTTGAATGTTCCGCACCGCATCCGCGGCGTTCATTTCGTCGAAGGGCAAGACCGTGGCCATGGCGGCGTTCAATCGTTTGCGATGCGCCGCAATGAGCTTGGCCAACCGGACCTTGACCACCCGTTGCGTGATATACAAGCCAGATGGATCCCCCTCGTCAAAACCATCGGTGGTCATAAGCACTTCGCCCGTCTGTAGGCGGGAATAGATCCATGTTTGCTTGGTGGCTGCGCCGGCGATTTTGCCTTGCCCGGCGGAAACCACGAAGTCGCGGTCCGGTCCAAACCACATGGCAATGACCACATCAAATCGGTTATGTCGGTGAATCGTCATGTCGATCATTCCACAGGCTGTCGCATCAACTCTGGCCGCGACCAGATAGCTCCGTTGTTGCGGGAATTCTCCGGCTAAGGGCGGTCCGTAGGCATCCGTGGGATGTTTCTCCCATAGTGAGACACCGAATAGCAACAATAGAAATGCGAACAGACAACCGAGCGCAATCGACAAGGCAAGCATTCTTTCGAGGCTCTCCGTCGTGTCCTGATGCCGGATACGGATTCAAAACAACTCCCGCACCACCATGCCGGTACTCAAGGGCAGGGGCCGGGATTGGGTGTCGTACATGAGTTGGTGCGGATCCAACCCCAGGGCGTGGTAGATCGTCGCCACCACGTCGGGTGGCCCGACGGGGCAGTGCGTGGGATAGGCGCCGATCTTGTCCGATGCGCCGATGAGATTCCCCCCGCGAACACCGCCGCCGGCAAATAGCACCGAACCACAATGCCCCCAATGGTCGCGGCCGCCGTTGCTGTTCACTTTGGGCGTACGGCCGAATTCGCCCATCGTGACCACGAGCGTTTCATCCAGCAGGCCGCGGTCCGCCAAATCGGACATCAGCGCAGCCAGTCCGCGGTCGAGAGTGGGGAGCAATTCGTCTTTCAGCCAGGCGAAGTGGTTTTTATGAGTGTACCAGCCGTCGCATTTGGTCATATGATTGAAGTGCACACCGACAAACGACACGCCCCGTTCGACGAGCCGCCGGGCCAAGAGGAGGCTTTGGCCGAACCGGTCCCGGCCATACCGCTCGCGGAGAGATGGAGATTCTGCCGCCAGGTCAAACATCCCGCCGTCGTCGGAACTGCGGGTCAATCGAAATGCCGTTTCGCGGCTGGTGAGATACTCCCGTGTTCTATGTGATTTCGGCGGCTGTCCATCCAGGAGGGCCAGTAGACTTTGCCGCTGTTCGGAACGTGTCGAGGTCACGTCCGCCGGCAGGTCGAGTCCCGGCAGCGGTTGTCGTGGATCGTCGTTGATCGCCAACGGATCAAAGCGCGGGCCCAAAAATCCCGCGCGACCTCCGCCGGAAACTAAGGATGGGGCCATGCGGACTTGAACTTCGGGAATCGCCACGTAGGCGGGGATCTGCGGCGCCGCATGTTTGAACTTGGCAACCACGGCCCCCATGTGCGGAAAATCGCCGCGCGAAGGAGGCAAGACTGTATTCGCTCCCAACGGTACCGGCGAGACGCGGCCGGTCAGCGTGTGATAGATCATGTAGGGATGATCGTGGTTGGGATACGTCAGCGAACGGAGCACCGCCAGCTTGTCCGCTTGTCCGGCTAACAGCGGCAGGTGCTCGCAAAAGGTCATGCCCGGCACGTTGGTGTCGATGCCGGTGAAGGGGCCGCGGATTTCCGCCGGAGCATGCGGCTTGAGGTCGCACATGTCCTGATGCGGCGGACCGCCGAGCAGGTACACAAGGATGCAGTTTTTCGCGCGGCCTGCGCCCAACGGTGCTTCAGCCGCTATGCTTCGCGCCCGCGCAGCGCCGCCAAACAGCGCAAGGGTTCCGGTCTGCAGCATCGCTCTGCGGGAGACGGCTCTGCGAATCGATTCGGGCATGGTCACACCGGCGGTTTGCGAAATCGGCAAGCGCTTCTATGATCTCTCTCAAGCTGCGGCAGCACAAGTAGGAAACACGGGAAATTTGCTGAAGCGCGGCGAACCAACACCGACGGACAGACCACAAGTCGACCATCGAGGCCGGGATGGGTTTTTCATTTTGGGAACTGGCGATCGCAACTGCCGCTGCCGCGGCCATCGGAGGAGTTTCGGGGTTTTTCGGCGTCGGTGGAGCCTTTCTTTTGGTACCGGTCTTAAATGTGGCGCTGGGAATCCCGGTGGAAATGGCTGTCGGGGCCTGTTCTTGCCAGATTCTCGGCTTGGCAACGACGTCGCTCAAGGCGCGGCGAATCAACGTGGGGCAATTGAAATTGCCGTTGATTCTCTCCGGCGGACTATTCTGCGGCGTGTTGATTGGCGCGTATGTGCTGCGTTGGACGAATTCGCTGGGGACGATGACGCTGTGGGGCAGCAACGTCGAAATTGCGGCTGCGCTGGTGTTGGCCTTGTATTGCGCGCTGCTTCTGGGGCTGGGCCTGTTCTGCATGCGGTCAAACGTTCGCGAGGACGACCTGCCCCCGCCGGAGGACCGCGCGTTCTGGCTAACGGTTCCGCCTTATACCGAATTTGCCAACTCCGGACCGGTCTCAATTGCCGGGTTGACCTGGTTGGGATTGGTAATCGGCGTATTGTCGGGGATGTTAGGCATCAGCGGCGGATTGATTCTGTTGCCAGCACTCACCTACTTGATCGGGATGACGACCCGCGAAGCGGTCGTGGGATCATTGGTAATCGTCTGGATTACGACTGCCCAGGCGACAGCGGTCCATGCCTGGCATGGCAACGTTGATTTGACGCTGGTCGCGGCCTTGTTGTTGGGGGGTACGTTCGGTGCACGAATCGGATCGCAGATCGGCCTCCGTGCGCATGGCGAGCAGTTTCGCCGCTGGTTCGCATATTTATTGCTGCTAACGGCCGCTTTGATTGCAATGCGTCTGGCGTGGATGTTTTACGCGGCGAGTTGAATCAATCTCGCAGCAAGTAGCAGGTCGCTCAGGATGTTCGACCGAACACGATCCAACAGAATTCCGCGATGCGGATGATGACCGCTCCGATCGCGATGGGATCACTGCGACCGTGCTCCCCGCTGCCGGTGGGCCCGTCCGCTGCGTCCTGTTCGGCGCGAACAAGAACTTCCTCCAGCACGCGTTGATCGGGAATGTCGAAATCCATGGGGAGCGATCCACATTAGGAAATTCTTATGCAAATAGCGCACCGCCATTGACACCGCGATTTGCTGTGAGGTTCACCGAATTCGCTCAGCATTTCAGGTGAATACGTGGGACCGTTTGCGTTCAACGTGTTGGAAAGCCATAATCGGGCTTCCACATTGGCCTATGCGGAATCCGGATGTCCTGAATGAAACTATCGCTCTCCGTACGAATTGCCGAAGCGCCCTGCAAAACCAAACTGAATGTTCCGTTCGCCGACGTCGTGGGTCTGGCCCGCGAGTTGGGATATCGGGCCGTCTGTATCCGGGCGAGCGCGGGGGGTGTTCAGACGCCGCCGACGGAATTGGCAGCCATGCGCAAGGCGGTCGAGGAGGCGGGTTTGGCGGTGTCAATGGTCACTGCCGATTTCGACGTGCCGCTCAACAACGAGCGAGGCCCAAATAGCCTCCGCGACATCGGACCCAGTTTGGACGTTGCCGAAGCGTTGGGATGCGAACTGATCCGCGTTTGTATGAAGACGCCGGCGGACATTCCGATTGCCCGCGAAGCGGCCGATGTTGCCGCCGAGCGCGGCATCCGCTTGGCGCATCAATGCCACACGACCTCGCTGTTTGAGCAGGTCGAACCGATCCTGGCAATCCTGAAAGAAATAGATCGAGAAAACTTTGGCCTGATTTACGAACCGGCCAATTTGATGCTCACCGCCGAACCTTATGGGCGGGAGACTCTTCAAAGGTTCAAGCCGTATTTGTTTAACGTCTACGTACAGAACCACAGACTGGATCCCGACGGTCCGGTGGAATTAGAGACGTGGTGCCGGGGGATGCAGCGATTTCATCACATTCCGATTTGGGAACGCGGCGGAGTCGTGTTTGAGGAGGTCATCTCAGCGCTCGAGGAGATCGGTTACGACGGCTATTTCACGGTCCACCAGGCCTATGGGGAAATCATGGGTCCCCGTGAAGCCGCCGTGGAAAGCTACAAATATCTCACCAGCCTGACCGACTTTGAATAGCTTATGAATGCGTGCGTCGTCAGCTTCGAGCAATTGCCGGTGGGATTTCTCGGATGCTATGGAAGCACGTGGGCAGTGACGCCGAATCTGGATCGGTTCGCGACGGAATCGATCGTGTTCGACCAGCACTTCGGCGAAAACTTCGATCCCAGCGCAGCCAACTCTGCGTGGTGGACCGGCCGGTACCAATTCCTGAGAACGCACGCGCAGCAAGTCGAGGAAACCAGCGTCCTGGATTTGCTGAGAGCGGGGGATGTTGACGTCGCGTTGCTGCGTTTTGAATCGCACAACGATGTCGACTTTACAAAACTCGGCAAAGTCCTCGATGCCTGGAACGAGCACCCGACCGGAAAACATCTGCTGTGGTTGCAGTTTCGCGGCCCGCATTTTCGCGACGTGGACGACTCATCGGAGGCTATTGCCGATTACCTGCACCAAGTGGCCGGCATCGATGCTGACTTAGGCACGCTGCTGTCACAGATCGACACGCTGCAAATTCCGCCGCCAGTGGTCATCGTCACCGCCGGCGCGGGCGAACGAATTCTCACGCGCGATGAAGATGAAATGGCGCCCCACGAGGCTCCCCTGCATGAAGAGCGGGTGCACGTTCCGCTATCGATTCGGTTGCCCGGTTCCAACCAAGCGGGAAGTCGCCGCCAAGCTCTGACACAGTCGGTCGACATTGCGCCGACGCTGACTGATTGGTTGGGCGTCGAAACGGACTATTGCCACCTTGAGGGACAGAGCCTGTTGCCGGTGATCCATGGACAGGTCAGCTCGATCCGCGAACACGCGTTCCTGGGGGCCGGCACGTCGCATTCGGTCCGCAGCGGCGATTTCTGTTTGATTCGTGACGCGTCGGTACCTCCGCAGCTGTTTCTCAAGCCCGAGGATCGCTACGAACAGGCGGATGCGGCGCGCGAATATCCCGACGTCGTCGAGGAATTCGAGTCGTTGTTGGATGAATTTCTGGCGGCGCACGCGTCCGCCTGACCGGCATCGCGGGAGCGTCCGGAAGGCGGAAAACAAAATCCGCCTTGCGTAAACCTATGCGCTATAATAGTTTTTGCAATACGTCCGGCGGTCGTCGGGCGGATGGTCACGCATTTTCAGGGCCGGTGAAGATTTCATGAAGCAGAGCCAGAGAGGCAGGTCCATCTGCGACTCACTACGACACGCTGCCAACGCCGGTCGAGTTTGCCAATTTTTCCGGTCGCTCCCACCTTATCGCGTGCGTAAGATGTTAAAAGCGGCGCCTCGCTGCAACTTTCGGCCAGCCAAGCGGACTTGCTGACGAATCGGGCGACGCAAGAAGTAAATAGTCCCACAACACAAGGAAACGGCGCTACAGATGGCAGAACCCACTCCGGCCGGCGACGGAACCGCCGCAGTCGAACAGATTCAGGCCGCGTATCGGCGAATTCGCGAGCAGATGTCTCAAGTCATCGTGGGGCAGGAGCACGTCATCGACCAATTGCTCATCGCCCTGTTCAGCCGCGGACATTGCATTTTGGAAGGTGTGCCCGGTCTGGCCAAGACGCTGATGATCAGCACGCTGTCGCGCTGCCTGTCGATGACGTTTAGCCGCATCCAGTTTACCCCCGACTTGATGCCGGCCGACATCACCGGCACGGAGGTCCTCGAAGAAAACCGTACGACCGGCAAACGGGAGTTTCGATTCCTGGAAGGGCCGCTGTTTTACAACGTGGTCCTGGCCGACGAAATCAACCGTACGCCCCCCAAGACGCAGGCTGCGCTGTTGGAAGCGATGCAGGAGCGGCAGGTCACCGTCGGACGCGTGCGGCACCAATTGAGCGATCCATTTTTCGTCCTGGCCACGCAAAACCCGATCGAGCAGGAAGGGACCTATGCATTGCCCGAGGCGCAGCAGGATCGGTTCATGTTCAAGGTCACGGTGGCGTATCCCAACTTCCGCGACGAGTTTGCCATCGCCAAACAGACCACGGCGATTCAACAGGACAGCATTCAGCCGGTGCTCAGCAGCGAGGAGATATTAGGGCTGCAAAAAGTGGTTCGCGAGGTGCCGGCATCGGATCACGTGATCGAATACGCGCTGGCGCTGGTCCGGCAGACGCGGGTGGGGGAACCGGGCGTGCCGGCGTTCATCAGCGACTGGCTCAGTTGGGGCGCGGGGCCGCGGGCAGTGCAGTACCTGCTGCTGGGGGGCAAAGCCCGCGCGTTGCTCAACGGCCGGACGTATGTCGCGACGGAGGATGTGGCCGCATTGGCCAAACCGGTGTTGCGGCATCGGATCGTAACGAACTTTTCCGCAGAGAGTGACGGAATCACTCCCGACCGGGTCATCGACCGGTTGCTTGACGAAACACCGTCTAAGGAAGGCGCACTGACGAGTGACCCAAGATTCGAAAAGATTTTTGCAGCCTGAAGCGATTTCGCGCATCGCCCGTCTCGATTTGCAGGCCCGCCACATCGTGGAGGGGTTTCTCTCGGGATTGCACCGCAGCCCGTATTTCGGCCAGTCCATCGAGTTCGTGCAGCACCGCGAATACGTCTCCGGTGACGATCCGCGCAACATCGACTGGAAAGTCTGGTCCAAGACCGACAAGTATTACATCAAACAGTTCGAGGAAGACACGAACCTGCGGTGTACGCTGTTGGTGGACGTCAGCGAATCGATGCAGTTCGGCGACGGACCGTTGAGCAAATACGAATATGCCTGCGCGGTGGCCGCCAGTTTGGCGTATTTGTTGCTCAGGCAACAAGATTCGGTCGGCCTGGTGGCCTTCGACGGCGAGATCCGCGCCCAGACGCCGATGCGCAGTTCCAACAAGCACCTGCATTCGATCATCGCCGCCCTAGACGCCGGCACGCCTTCTCGCAAGACGAACATGTACGACGTCCTCCGCCGCGTAGCGGACGAACGCTACCGCAAGGGAATGATCATTCTCATTTCGGATCTGTTCGCCGATCGCGATAGCCTGTTTCGCGGATTGAAACTGTTGCGGCACCGCGGGCACGACGTGATGGTGATTCACATACTGGATGACGAAGAGTTGGATTTTAACTACACGGGAACCACCCGTTTTGAAGGACTGGAAGAAACCGGTGAAATGGTCTGCGATCCCCGATCTTTGCGGGAGGGGTACTTGCAGGCGATGGGAGAATTTCTCGATGATGTCCGGCGGCGGTGTGCCAAGAACGTCATCGACTACCAAACGATTCGCACGAGCGAACACCTGGACGCGGCGCTGGCACATTATCTAAATCACCGGCTCGGCATGGGGCAGTCGGTGCGGAATTAGTATTCGAGTGGTCAGTGGCCAGTATGAGTAGGCAGAGGGCAGTAGGCAGAATAGAACTTGCAACGTCGGAATGTGTGTTCGACGGTTTGAAGAGAGGGAATTCCACTCTCCCCTCTCCCTCTGGGAGAGGGGCCGGGGGTGAGGGTCTTCGGCGGTTGATTACAAAACATATGAGTGACTGAGCGGCACGACGATGGAAGCTTGGCTTTCGCAACATTTTATTAACTCCTCGTTAATCGCGGGCGGCGCGTTGCTGGTCGGGGTGCCGATCATCATCCATCTGATCAACCGCCTGCGGTTTCGCCGCGTGAAATTCGCCGCGATGGAGTTTTTGCTGCAAAGCCAACAAAAAAACCGCCGGCGGGTGCTGCTGGAACAGTTGCTGTTGTTGTTGCTGCGGATCTGCGCAGTCACCGCGATCGTGGCGCTCATCGCCCGCCCGATTCTGCCGAAGGACCTGCCGCTGTTCGGCGAACGGGAGATCCACCACGTGATCCTCATCGACGATAGCGGCTCGATGCGCGACCGCCTGGGAGAGACCAACGCCTTTGACGCGGCCAAGAAACTGGCCAACGAGATCGCCGCCGAGGGGGAACGCCGGCCGGAGATCCACAAACTGACACTGATGCTCGCCTCGCAGCCGTCCCAGCCGGTGTTTGCGCTGGAAAATCTGGATACCGAGTTTATCGCAGAGATGCAATCCCGTCTGCAGACGATCTCCTGTTCGCACCGGCAACTGAACATGGTCGACGCCGTCAAGGCCGCACAAGAAACCTTGCTGGAACAAAAAGGCTCGGTGCTGAACTTCCACTTCCTGTCCGATTTTCGCGATCCCGATTGGGCCGAAGACGGTGCGCTGGCAGCCGCCGTTCACGACATGGCAGCTGCGGGCATCGCCACGAATCTCGCGCGCACGGTCCCCGAACGCCATGCCAACCTGGCGGTCGCACATCTCGGCGGACAGTTACAGATTGCCGCCGCGGAGATTCCATTGCGGCTGAAGGTCACGGTCAAGAACTTCTCGGAGCGTGTGGCGGAAAGCGTCCGCGTCACATTTTCGGTCGACGGAACCAAACTGCCGGTCAATCTCGTGATTCCCAAGTTGGAGGCGGGTGAAACGTCCACCCAGCAATACGACTTGACTTTTCCCGAAGCCGGACCGCACGACGTCGTCGCCCGCGTAAGCGGCGCTGATGACTCGCTGGAAGAAGACAACGCCCGATTTCTGGCAGTCGATGTCTCGGCCAGCCATCAGGTGTTGGTGATCGACGGAGACCTCAGCCGTTCATCCGCCGAATATCTCAAGGACGCCTTGGAACCGACTCCGGGAATCACCGGCTACGATGTGCTCTTAGAGGATGTGGAATATTTGCGGCGAAATCCGCTCACTCCCTTTCGCAACATCGTCCTCTTGAACGTGGGTCAATTGCCGGCGGACTCGGTTCGGTTTCTGGAGGAATATGTCGCCGCCGGGGGTGGATTGGCGTGGTTCATGGGAGATCAGGCGCGGCCCGCGTTTTACAACGACGCACTTTACAACGGTGGGGAAGGATTGTTTCCGGCGCCGGTCACTTACATCAAGGAATTGCCGGACGACCTCGGCGAGTCCACGGCCGATCTGAACTTTGAGAAACACCCCCTATTCACCAACTTCGAGGGGCAGGACAACCCGTTTTTGGCCAATGTCCGAATTGAGAAGTACTTCGGCGTCGAGGAGGACTTCCAGCCGGGACCGGACACGCGGATCATCGGCCGCTTTCGCGATGGAGCACCGGCGTTCATCGAACATCGCTACGGCCGCGGACGGATTGTGACGTTCCTCTCATCCGGCGGACCGGAATGGAATAACTGGCCGCGGAATCCCAGTTACGTGATCATGCATCTGGATTTGCAAAAATATCTGGCCGAGGCGGCAGAAGCGGAAGCGGAACATCTGACGGGCGAACCGATCACGATCGCGATCAACCCCACGCTGCACACTGGTGAAGTCGAGATACAGCCGCCCGCCGCCGGCGGAGCGAATGTGGTCCGCCTGCGCGGTGGCGAGGCACGCGCCGCGGAGGGGGACTCGGGACCTGAGATGGAAGACGGGAGCATCACTTTCACCGACACGGACCTGCCCGGTATCTACACGATCACGCGTTTCCACCGCGACCAAACGACGGACGTGCAACGCAAGACATACAATTATCCCGTCGACGAAGAAAGCCCCCTGGCACTGGCCCCGACCGATACAATCAAGTCCCGCATCGGCAACGATGTCGAGGTGCACATTCACGACGTCGGCGCTTCGGGTTGGATCGATGGTGAGGAATCAGGGCAAGAGATGCGCAACTGGCTGTTGCGGATCCTGCTGTTCATATTGTTGGCCGAGCAATTGCTGGCCAAACGGCTCAGTTTTCATTCCACGCGCACGGGTGTCGCCCCCGTGCGTGGGGGCGGTCCGGCCGGGCGCCGCCGGCAATCGCCTGCGGCCGAAGCTGCGCAACCGACGGGGGCCGCCGTATGAACGAACGACTCACTCAATGGATCGAGCGGGCGGGCGATTATTGGCACCGCCTGGAATTCGGCCGTGAAAACAAATTCGCCTGGGTCGCGGCATTCGCCGCCGTGATCCTGGCAGCGATTTGGATTTATCGCCGCGACGCCTGCGAACTGGGCCGGTTTACCAAAATCTGGCTGATGACGCTGCGGCTGTCGGTGTTGGCGCTGCTGCTGGTGATCGCGCTGCAGCCGGAGATTCCGAACAACAAAATGTTGGTTAACCCCTCGCGGGTGGCCGTTCTGGTCGATACGTCGCTATCGATGAGCATCACGGACAAGATCGCCGCCGATCCCGCAACGCCGGCGTCCGCGCCGGTTCGCAGACCCCGCGTCGAACTGATCCAGGAGTTGTTGTCCCAATCCGATCTCATCGAAGCCATGAGGCAACACGTTCGACTCCAAAGTCACCGAACAACAGCGTATCCCGCGGATTCCCGCCGAAAAGTCAGCTGCAGCCGATGCGGAACCGGCCGCGGAGATTGCCGCCCCCAAAAATGCCTTGAAGATTGACTGGAAGGAATTGATTCAGCCGCGGGGATTGGAGACGCGGATGGGCGAAGCCTTGTTGGACGTCATCCGCCGCGAAGCGGGGCCAACCCTCTCCGGTTTGGTCATTGTCACCGACGGCGTGTCTAACACCGGCGTCGATCCGGCCAACGCCGTCAAGTCGGCCGCGGCCGCGGAAGTGAAACTGTTCTCAGTCGGCGTGGGCAGCACCCAAAAACCGATCAACTTGCAAGTGGCAGACGTGCAATGCCCGACCAGCGTCCATGTTCGCGACGGCTTCTCGATCACAGCACACGTCCGCGGCGAAGGACTCGACGGCAAGGACGTTCGCGTGGAACTGCTAAGCAAACCCGAGGCCGCCGACGGGGAACCGGTGTTGGTGGACGAGGAGGTGCGTCCGCTCGGCGCAGACGGGGAGCCGGTCACGTTTCGTTTCGAATACATTCCCAGCGAACCGGGACGCCGGGAGTTCTATATCCGGACCCGCCCCGTCGAGAGCGTGGAGGAGATCATCGCCGAGGACAACGAATCCAAAGTCACCGTCGAGATCAACGAACGCAAAGTGAAGGTGCTGATCATCGCCGGCGGTCCGATGCGGGACTATCGTTTCGTCCGCAACTTGCTCTACCGCGATTCATCGATCGAACTGCACGTCTGGCTGCAGACGGGCGATATCGGTATCAGCCAAGAAGCGGACGAACTGTTGTTCAAGTTCCCCGAAACCCGCGAACAACTCTTCGGCTACGACGTAATTCTCGCATTCGATCCCGACTGGTCCAAAATTCCGCTGCCGCAAATCGACAACTTGATGGACTGGGTTTTCGAGCACGCCGGCGGTCTGTTGATCGTCGCCGGCGAAGTCTACACGCCGAGCGTGGCGTCGCTGGAAGCGGGCAATCCGCTGGCGAAGCTCAAGGACCTGTATCCCGTCGAATTGGAACCGCGCGTTTTCGATTCGCCGCTGACCGGCGAGGAGTTCACACAGGCCTGGCCGCTCAGTTTCACGCCGGAGGGACTCGCTGCCGGCTTTTTGCAGTTGGACGACAATCCGGCGACCTCGGCGAATCAGTGGAGCGAGTTTGCCGGCGTGTTTCGTACCTATCTGACGCGGGGACCGAAGGCGGGGGCCACGGTGTTCGCTTATTTTTCCGATCCCCGCTACGGCGAAGGGAACGAGCGCCCCATCGTCCTGGCGTCGCAATTCTACGGTGCCGGACGGGTGCTGTATTTGGGAAGCCCGGAAATGTGGCGGCTGCGGGCATTGGATGAGAACTTCTACGAACGATTCTGGGTCCAGGCGGTCCGAGAAGTCGGCCAAGGCCGGCTATTGCGGGGCACGACGCGGGGCGTGTTATTCCTCGAACGGGACCGCTATCCGCTGGGGAGCACCGTGCAGGTGCGGGCCCGCGTGTTGGACGCGCAACTGAATAGCCTAGTTGCGGACAGCGTGGCGCTGGAAGTCTTCGACCCCGACGGTAAACCACTCACGCCGGTGGTGCGGCTCAATAACGATCCCTTGAAGCCAGGAAATTTCCAGGGGGGCTTCCCCGTGACCCGAGCGGGAACCTATCGCTTGGAATTGCAGGTCCCCGAATCCAAGGAGCAAATCGTCAATCGGATTGAGGTCCAATTCCCCAACCTCGAACGGCAACGCCCGCAACAGGATGTGCAACTGCTGCGATCGATGTCGCGCGATACGGGCGGCGAATATTTACCCGTCGCTGAAGCGGCTGAGCGCCTGCCGGCGCTGCTTAAGGATCAAAGTATTACGACCGTCCAAACCGGATTCCCCGACCCGCAATGGGATGAAGCCTGGGTGATGTATCTGCTGGTTGGTCTCCTCGGCCTGGAATGGCTGACGCGTAAGCTGCTGAAGTTGGCATAACTGAATATATTTTGAAACTGAACCGTACCGTTCTGTAATGGCCACGCAAATTCAAGGCGAAACCCTGAGACCCGAAATCCCCGCCGTGCTGACGCGGCTGCGGGGGCGGATCCGCCGCTATGTCTTCTGGGAAGGGATGGCGACGGTGTTCGTCGTGCTCAGCCTGTTTTTCTGGGCTAGCCTGGCGATCGACTATGGTTTCTCGGTGGTTTTCAAAGTCGAGATAGAACGCCCATTGCTTATCGCGATGGCGGTCGCCGCACTCATCTTTGGCCTAGTGTCCTTGATTACCCGCGTTGTGGCCCGCATGCTTCGCGACTTCCACTTCGAGGCGCTCGCCTTGGTGCTTGAACGCCGTTTTCCGCAACTCAACGATCGCCTGATCACCAGCGTGCAGCTGGCCAAACCCTCGGCTCACTACCCGGAGTTGACCGCCGATATGCTGCACCGGACGGTGGACGAAGTCGGCGCGATGGCTACAGCTTTGCCGTTGCGGGAAGTCTTCGACTTTCGACCATTGAAAACCGTGGTCGCTGCGGTGGTGCTGCTGATCGCATCGATCGCCGGTTTCGCGATGTTGTTTCCCGGCGCTTTTTCCACCTGGTATAACCGCAACGTCGTATTCGCCGACGAGTATTGGCCGCGCGCGTCGGAATTGGAACTGGTCGTTCTGGCCAATCCGGGCGAGCGCGTGCGGCAATTTCGCGACGGTGTCTACAAACATCCCCGCGGGGCGGACTTGACGTTGTTGGCATCGGTCCCCGAGGGCAAAAAAATTCCCGAGCGGGTGCGGCTGAATTACCGGTACCAGGAACGCGGCGGCGGCGATGACGGGTATTTTTCAAAGCTGGGGGAGTCGCAGTTCCGCATCACCGTCAAGGGATTACAGCACTCGTCGGATCTCACGATCACCGGCGGCGACTATTACAATCGCCGCCCGTACGTCGTGGAGGTCGTCGATGAGCCGGCGGTGGACCGCATCGTCCTGGACTGCTTGTATCCGGCTTATACACGGATGAACGAGGTCAACGCGGACGCCACGGAGTTTGTGAGGACGCCGGTTTCGGTGCAGGCTACGCGGCAAGCGCTGCCTGTCGGCACGGATTTGATTTTTCGCGCCGAGGGTAACAAAGAACTGGCGGCCGCTAGGATTCAAACCGCGACGTTCACCTTGGACATCAACGACGAGGGGGCAACGTTGATGATTCCCTCTACGACCGAAGCGCCCGATCAGACGTTCCCAGTCGCCCCGGAGGTTGCCCAGACTTTATTGGACGCGGACGGACGGCGGATCGCCGTGCCGATGATCATCACGGGCGAGCCGACGCCCGAGTTGCTGACGGCCGAGGGGAACATTCGTTGGCCGTTGCCCCTGCCGCTGGAATCGTCGCTGCTGATCGAATTGACCGACCGGGACGAAGTCGTCAGCCAGCAGCCCGAGCGATTGACGCTCAGCGGCATCGTCGACGAAGCTCCCGTGGTAGAAACCCGCCCGAAGGGTGTGCGGAACGCGATCACCCGTCAGGCAATGATTCCCATGGAGGGAAAGATCACCGACGATTATGGCATCGCCGAGACGCGATTCGAGTACAAGATCGGAGAAGAACCGGATTTCCGCCAACATCCATTTCAGGCATCCGCCAACTTGGATCGCGAATTCGACGTCAATGAAACGTTCGACGTGTTAAAGCTCGACCTGTCGGTGGGGCAGACCTTAACGCTCTCGGTTGTCGCGACCGACGGCGACAACTTGAATGGCCCGCACGAAAGGCGGAGCGAAGCGACCGTGTTTCAGATCGTCAGCCCCGAGGAGTTGTTGTCGTTAATCAGCGCCCGTGAATTGAACTTGCGGAACCGCTTTGAGCAAATCCTGCAGGAAGTGCAAGCGCGGCGGACCGACCTGAGCGCACACCGGGCGAAATTGCTCGCCGCCGAACCGTTGCGGACGGCGACTCCTCCACCCGAAAGTGCCGAGGAGATCCGCCAACAACTCCGCGAACTGGACATTTCGGTCGAGACGGTTGCGCAGCGGTCGCTGTTGGACATCCGCAAAAACGCCAATGAGACCGCGTCCATCGAAGAGGCGTTCGCCGACATCCACGCGGAGCTGATCAATAACCGGATCACCGCCCAGCGGATGCTGGAACGGATCGACGACGGCATCTTAAAACCTCTTAACGTGCTCAACACCATCCACTATAATAACGTAGATGAGTCCTTGGGCCTGTTTAAGCTGGCGCTCGACCGCGGCCAAAGCCCTTTTGAAACGCTGGACGCCTGCATCGCCGAGTTGGACGCCACGATCGCCCAGATCGAAAAGATCTTGGCGGCCATGCTCAAATTGGCGACAATTAACGAAGCGCGCGAGCTATTGCGGGCCATACTTGAGAAGCAGGAAGAATTGAAAGAAGAAACCGAAAAGCAGCGTAAACGCAAATTGATTGAAGGTTTGAAATAAAGGCACCGGACGCAGCCGCATCGAGCCAATGCCGCCGCGCCGTGGTCAACACTCCTCCCGACGGGAGTCCACGCATCTTTCCAGGTGTCCACCGTACCCCGTCTCCTCAAGCGGAGCAATTCCCATGCGATTTCCCAGCAAATTCGCGCTGTTCGCCGCCGTGATGGGTGCCTGTTGGCTGGCGGCGCCCGGAGCAGAGGGGTGGACGTCTCGCGGCTTTGCACAGGAAGCCGATGAAGAACCGGCCGCTGAGGTGGGAGTTTCGCTCAACGACTCGCAGGAGGCCATTTCGCGTCGCTACAAGCGTTTTGAAGAAACGCTGCTGAAGATGGCCGAGTTGATGCGCAAGACCGATCCCGAGCGGGCGGAGTTGCTCCGGCGGGTGATCGGCAAAAGCAAAGAGCAGTTCATCACGATCCGCATGGACAAGCTGGTCGAGTTGTTCAAGCAAGAACGTCTGGGTGACGCCGTCGAACAACAGGATGAACTGATTCTTGAATTGACGGCCCTGATGGATCTGTTGGGCAGCGAAGATCGCGCCAAGGAAATCGACGAGGAAAAGCAACGGCTTAAGGACTTAATCCGCGACGTCGACACCCTGTTGGGTAAGCAGAAGGGCATACGTGCCGATACGGAACGGGGCGCCGGTGAACAGAGCCTGCAGGATCGCCAACAGGATCTGGAGGATCGCACCCGCCAATTGGGCGAAAAAATCGACCGACAGGATCAAAAAAAGTCGGACCAGTTGCGCAGCGACCAGCAGGGCAACCAACAAGATGCGGATGAGCAAGACGCCGACGGCGAGAAGTCAGACCGCGAGAAGTCAGACCGCGAGAAGTCAGACCGCCAGAAGTCAGACCGCGAGAAGTCAGACGGTGAGAAGTCGGATGGTGAAAAGTCGGATGGTGAAAAGTCGAACGGTGAAAAGTCGAACGGAGAAAAGTCGGAGGGCGAAAAATCTGACGGCGAGAAGAACAATGGCGAAAAACACGAAGGTCAGAAATCTGACGGGCAAAAGTCCAACGGACAACCACAGGACGGCCAACAGCAGGACGGCCAACAGCAGGACGGCCAACAACAGGAAGGTCAACAGCAGGATGGTCAACAGCAGGATGGCCAGCAACAAGACGGCCAGCAACAGGACGGCCAGCAGCAACCGTCGACGCCGGGACGCGAGCAGATCGAACAAGCCCGCAAGGCGATGCAGGACGCGTTGGACAAGTTAAAGGAGGGCAAACGTGACCAGGCGCCGCAGGACCAAACCGACGCGATCGCCAAGTTGCAGCAAGCCAAGGACAAGTTGGAGGAGATTCTCCGTCAATTGCGGGAAGAGGAGCGCGAGCGGCTGCTGACCAAACTGGAGGACCGATTCCAACAGATGCTGGCCATGCAGATCCTGATTTATGACAACACCGTCCCGCTGGGAAAGATCCCCGAAGACAAACGCGAATCGCGGCATTTCTCCAAAGCCAAGGAGCTGTCTCGCAAGGAGGCGGAACTCGCCCTGGAAGCGGAAAAGGCGCTGACGCTGCTCAAGGACGAGGGGACTTCCGTCGCTTTCCCTGAAGCGGTCGTGCAGATGCGGGACGATATGCAAACAGTTGTCGCGAGGCTGGACACGGCGCAGGTGGGCGAATTGACACAGGGCATCGAGCAGGACATCATCGAAGCCCTCGAAGAAATGGTCGAAGCGCTGCAACGGGAAATTGAACGGAACAAGTCCGAACAAAAGCAGCAACAACCCGGCCAGCAAGGGCAGCCTCAAGATGAGGAACTTGTGAATAAGATCGCGGAGCTCAAAATGCTCCGCTCGATGCAATTGCGCATCAATCGTTCGACCAAACGACTCGGCCGCCTGATTGACGGCGAGCAGGCCGAAGCACAGGACGTCGTCGAACAACTCCGAATTCTTAGCGAACGCCAAAGCCGCATTCAACGGGCGACGCATGATATCGCCACTGGCAAGAACCAATAACGTAACTGTCGCCTTCGTCCCAAAGGGTCCGCCATGAAAACACAATTCTGCAAAATAGGCTTGGCTCTGGCGGTCGCCGTATTCGCCCCGCTGCGACCCGCGGCAGCGGTCGAAGCATCCGGCACGGTCGTTCTGGCGGCACCTACGGCGGACGCGGTCCAGCAGCGCGTACAGAATTGGCTGTCAGGCGCGGGCGATCTCCCCCCGGAGGTGCGGCAGCGGATCGATGCGCAGTGGAACTTCGACTCAGAACCCTCCGCGGGAGAACTGCTGGAGCGTGTCATCGCCACATTCGCCCTGGCCGATCCGCAAACTCAAGCGCTCGTCGAGGCCTGCCGCTTTCACGACGCCGGTCTCCGTCCCCCCGACGCGCAACTGCTGGAGGCCGAAAGTCTGGACCCATTCTTCAGCAACAATTTGCGGCTGTACTACGGACGCTACCTCGCTCAACGGCGGATGTACGAAGAGGGTTTGTCCGTCCTGGACAATACGGCGGTCACAGAGGTCGTCGACCCCGCCGCGTATCTGTTTTTCAAGGCCGTCTGCCAGCATCATCTCCTGATGAAGGACGAGGGCCTAAAAACGATCGAACAACTGACGGAGCGGACCGAAGGGGTCCCCGCGCGATACAGTACGGTCGCAAAACTGATGCAGTACGACCTCAAGGCCCTCGAAGGGAAATCGCTCGATGAGATTGCCCGCAAGATGCTGGACGTCGAACGGCGTTTGGACCTGGGACGCTCGGGACAGAAGGTGCAGAAAATTGAGGACGAAATCATCGCCGGTCTGGATGAGATCATTAAGAAAGCCGAGCAGCAAAACGGCGGAGGAAGCGGAGGGTCGTCCGGGGCGGGAGGAAACTCCAACCAGCCGCAAAACGCTGCGGACGACAGCCGGGTCAAAGGTTCGACCGCGCCGGGCAACGTTGATGACAAAGACATCAAAGATGGCGGGAAGTGGGGCGGCATCGACGAAAAGACCCGTTCTCGCATCCAGCAACTCATCGGCCGGGATTTTCCGTCGCATTACCGCCAAGCCATTGAAGAATACTTCCGCAACGCCGCCAAACGGACCGCCCCAAACAACAATTGACGCCCCCTCCCGTCGCCGAACAGCGCGACACGTTTTTCCGGCAGCGCGCCGCGCTGGCTGGGACCTGTCCTTGGGATTTATTGAAATCAGATCATGAGTGTTTGGATCGTACTCACGGCCGCGGCCTTGCTGCAACAACCGCAGGTGGAACTGCAAACCCTTAGCGGCGACGTCCGCACGGGAACGTTAACGCAGCTTACGGCCGACGGTGCGGTCGTCACCACCGCCGAAGGGGGAGCCACGATTGCCGCGGAGGATCTGTTGGAGATCCGCTTCCCCGGCCGCAAACCGGTGCGACCGCCGAGGTCGGCCGTTGAAGTCACATTAACCGACGGCTCGCATTTCGCCTGCCAAGATTTCACACTGGCTTCGCAAACCGCGCGGCCCACGCTTGCGGGCGTAGGCGAGGTTCGTTTTTCCTCACGCTCGTTGGATGCCGTCCGCTTGGCGCCGGGAGACGGGGGGGTTGGCGAATTGTGGAGCGAGATGCGGCGACGTGATTTCGATGCTGACGCGCTGGTTATTCGCAAAGGAGACATTCTCGACTTTCTCACCGGCGTGATCGGCGACGTCGACGACAAGACGATCAAGTTTCTGTTGGACAACGACGAGGTCGAACTGCCGCGGGAAAAGGTGTTCGGCCTGATTTTTTATCATCGCACGCCCCGCAAAACGACCAAAAACTGCAGCGTTTCGCTGACCAATGGCGGCATGCTGCAGGCCCGGTCGGTCGAGTTGGTGGACGACGCATTTGAAGTCCGGCTCTCCGCCGGAGGTACGCTCAAGATTCCCACCGGCGATGTTGACAGCCTGGACTACAGCAGCGGCAAAGTGGTTTATCTGGCCGGCATCGAGCCGCGCGACGTCGAATACGTGCCTTATTTCGATATCGTCTGGAAGTACCGCCGCAACCGGAATCTTGACGGCGGCCCGATCCGGCTGGGGGGCAAGACCTACTCCAAAGGCCTGTCGATCCACAGCCGCACGACGCTCAAATATCGTCTGGGGGGCGACTACCGCCGCTTTCTGGCCGTGATGGGGATCGATCAGGTGGTCGAAGGCCGCGGCCATGTGAAAGTTGTGATTTCCGGGGACGAGAATGTCCTTTTGGAAACAACCGTGAAAGGGACTGACGAACCGCGGCCGCTGGATTTGGACATCACCGGCGTGAGAGACCTGACCATACTCGTCGATTTTGGCGACGACCTCGATATCGCCGACCATCTCGATCTTGCGGATGCTCGCGTGACGAAATAATGTAAATTTGTGAAGCAATCTGCGGACAAGACGACCGTCCGCGCGACGAATACTTTATCGCGGAAAAGTACATGGTATCCATTCGATCTTCGTTCATCACGGCCATGCTTTTGATCGTCCTCCTGCCGGGAGGGTTGGCACAAGCCGTGGATCCGGAGGTCAAACAGGCCGAACAGCAGCGGATCGAGGTCATGGCCCGCGCCGCCAACACCGTGGTTGCGGTGTTCGGCGCCGAGGGCGGAGGGGGTGGGTCGGGCGTCGTCATCACGCCCAACGGTTATGCCCTGACGAATTTTCACGTCGTCAAAGGGGCCGGCACGTTCATGAAGTGCGGGATGGCCGACGGAGTCCTCTACGACGCCGTGATCGTCGGCATTGACCCCACCGGTGACGTGACGATGATCAAGCTCTTGGGCCGCGACGACTTTCCCGCGGCACCGCTGGGAGACAGTGATACGCTGCGGCAAGGGGATCCGGTGTTCGCGATGGGTAACCCCTTCCTGTTGGCGACCGACTTCCACCCCACGGCGACGTTTGGCATCGTGTCGGGCGTGCACCGCTATCAATATCCCTCGGGAACAATCCTGGAATACACCGATTGCATTCAAACCGACGCGTCGATCAATCCCGGCAATTCGGGCGGACCGCTGTTTAACGCCCAAGGCGAGGTGGTGGGCATCAACGGCCGGATTTCGTTGGACAAGCGGGGCCGGGTGAACGTGGGGGCCGGGTATGCTATTTCGATCAACCAGATCAAGCATTTCATGGACCACCTCCGCAGCGGTCGGATTGTCGATCACGCCACGCTGGGCGCTGTTGTCTCCACCAACCAAGACGGCGCGGTGCTGGTGAGCAATCTGTTGCAGGACTCGCCCGTCTATCGCCGCGGCCTGCGCCTGGATGACGACATCGTCTCCTTCGCCGGACGGCCGATCCGCAGCGTCAATCAATTCAAAAATATCCTGGGCATCTTTCCCAAGGGATGGAAACTGCCGTTGGCGTTTCGCCGCGAGGTTGACGGAAATATCGAAACCCACGAGATCGTCGTCCGCCTCGAAGCGCTGCACTCCGCGAGCGAATTCACCCCGGACCGCCCCCAGCGCCGCCCGCCCGGTCCGCCGCGCCCCAAACAGGACGGGGAAGATCAACCGGCCGAGGGGGAAGGGGAAAAGACTCCGGCGGAGTTGGCGAAGTACTATCAGAAGCGTCACGGTTTCGTGAATTACTATTTCAACGAATTGGAACGCGACCGCGCGCTGCGGGGACTGGTCGAACTGGGCGACTATTCGGGGATCCACGGCCGTTGGATCGTGACGGGCAAGACCGAAACGGCGCAGGATTTCCGCATCGTCTTCGCCGATTCCGGCATGGGCCTGCTCCTGGGCGAAAACGCCTACCTGCAACCGCTGGGAACCGACGTGGCGACCATTGACGAGCCCCCCGGCAGCGGCGGACTTCTGGCCGCTTTGAACCATTTTCGGCGGTTGCTGACCATGGGGGCTGCTGTGTTTTCGGAGTTTTTTTATGTCGGCAGTATGCCCCTTGATGGCGTCGGCGAACGAGTGGACATTATCCAGGCCGAATTGGATGCGTCGCATTCGCTGTGGTATTTCAACAAACAGTCGGGCGAACTGGCCGGTTTTGACTTTTGGATCCATGACGACACCGACCCATGCGAGGTCCGCTTCACGGGACTCCGCGAATCGCGGGGACGGTTCTTGCCGGCTCGTTGGACCGTCAAACATGCTGATAATATCTTCGCCGTATTCAACGTCGAAGAATTCGAGTTGACGGAAGATGACCAAGCGGCCGACAAGGAGCCCGGCCTATGACTTATCGAATACGTTGCTGCGCAGCGGCGGCCTTATTGTGCATCCTCGCACCGCCTGCCACGGCCCAAGAGGTCATGTCGCCGATCGAAACGGTCCAAGCCCGGATCGTGAAGATTTTCGGCGCCGGCGGAATGGGTGGGCTGCATTCCTACAGCACCGGTTTCATATTCTCGCCCGATGGCTACATCGCTACCGTGTGGAGCCACGTACTGGATCCCGACGTCGTGACGGTCGTACTCAACAACGGCCGCAAACTCGACGGACGGGTGATTGGGGCCGAACCCCAATTGCACTTGGCGATTCTGAAGGTCGACGCGACCGACTTGCCTTATTTTGATCTGGACGAAGCCGCTACGGCCGGCACGGGGCAGCGGGTTCTGGCCTTTGGCAATATGTACAAGGTGGCCACCGGGGACGAACCGGTCTCCGTTTTGCAGGGAGTCATCGCCGCCAAGACGCGACTCCGGGCGCGGCGCGGCGCATTCGAGGTCCCGTTTGAGGGACCGGTCTATGTCGTCGATTCGATCACGAACAACCCCGGCATGGGCGGCGGCGTGTTGACGACCCCCGACGGCCGGTTATTGGCCATGATCGGCAAGGAATTGCGCAACGCCGAGACAAATACCTGGATCAATTATGCCATTCCCATCGATGAAATGGCCGACGTAGCCATGCAGATCAAGACCGGCGAGTTCCGCCGTCGCGACGACCCCGAGGAACGCAAGGCGACTCCGCAGAACTATCTGGCAGTCGACTTTGGAATCGTCTTGATCCCCGACGTCCTGAACCGCACACCGGCCTATATCGACAGCGTGATCGCGGGCAGCGCCGCCGAAGAACTGGGGCTGCGCCCCGATGATCTGCTGCTGTTCGTCAACGGCGAATTGGTCCAATCCTGTAAGGAACTTCAGGCGGCATTGGGTCGCCTGGAAGAGGGGGACCTGTTCCAATTGGTCGTTCGCCGCGGAGATAATCTTGTGTCGATTGAACTGGAAGCCCCCGACAAAGACGAGCGGTGATCCTCGGCAAATCTGTCGCCCAAATATCAAAAACATACGATAGGGGGGTGCCACTGACGGCTTGTCCGCAAGTGCCCACCGTCAAGAAATCATCAACACGCTTTTATTGGCGATCATGTCAAAATTCCCATCGCGTCGAAATCGCTTGACCTCGCTATTCATCGTCGCAGTCACGTTGTGTGCCGCGGGATCGGCAGTCGCCCAACAAACCGGCCGATTGGCGGTTTTGGAGGAGCGGGCGCTCAAGCAAGCTGCCGCCGTCATCGCCCCGTCGATCGTCCGTATCGAAACGGTGGGGGGGGTGGAGCGAGTCGAGAACATACTGGCTGGGACCGGGCCGACGACCGGCGTCGTTGTCTCTGAGGACGGCTACATCATCACCAGCTCCTTTAATTTCGCCGCCAAACCGGCATCCATCCTGGTCACGCTGGCCGATGGTCGGCGGTTCGCTGCCCGGCAAATCGCCTCCGACGAAGTGAAGATGCTGACCCTGATCAAAATCGACGCCGACAATTTGACTCCCGCGCCGCCGGCGCCGCGCGACGACATCCGCGTCGGGCACTGGGCCATCGCCCTGGGGCGCACCTACGACCTCCCCCCGCCGAGCCTATCGGTGGGCATTGTCAGCGCGCTCAATCGCATTTGGGGCAAGGCGATTCAAACCGACGCCAAAGTCTCGCCGGTGAACTACGGCGGGCCGCTGGTCGACATCGAAGGCCGCGCGCTGGGAGTGCTAGTCCCGCTGTCGCCCGAGGGCAAATCGGATGCCGCCGGCGTCGAGTGGTACGACGCGGGTATTGGCTTCGCGATTCCGATGGCCGACATCTACGCCGTGCTGGATCAACTCAAAGCGGGCGAAGATCTGCACAGCGGCTTGGTCGGCATCTCGTTCAAAGGCAAAGACATCTACGGATCCCCGCCGGTGATTGACCGCGTCTGGTACAACTCTCCCGCACAAAAGGCGGGGCTGAAGACCGGCGACAAGATCGTCGAAGTCAACGGCGAGCCGGTTTCACGCGTCGCTCAAATCCGGCATGCCGTCGGCAATTCCTATGCGGGAGACAAAGTCGCCGTCACGCTCGACCGCGACGGCCAACCGGTTCAGGCGGAGTTCGAATTGGCGGCTAAGTTGGAACCGTACGAATCGGGCTTTCTAGGTATCCTGCCCCAGCGAGTCGCGCCGGCGGATGAGGCAGCACTCTCGGGCGTCGACGTGCGGTATGTCTATCCCGACAGCCCAGCAGCGGCGGCAGGGCTGTTGCGGGGCGACCGCATCATCAAACTGGGAGACGATCCGGTCGATTCGGCGAGCGCCTTGCGAGACGCCGTCAGCCGTCTGCGGCCGGGGGATAAGGCGGAGTTAACGTATCAGCGCGATGGCGAGTCCAAGATGGTCGACGTGGAACTTAAGAAAATCCCGGCCGACATCCCGGCGGAATTGCTGCGATCACCGATCCCGCTGCCGCCTGAAAAAGGGGCCGACGCCGAAAAAACCGGGCGACTCGCCGAAACGTTGGAGGCACAGGGCCACGACATCTGGTCGTTCATTCCGGAGGATTACAACCCCGACCATGAGTATGCCCTGTTGGTCTGGATTCATCCGTCGGGGAACACCCTGGAAGCGGAAATGCTTAAGCATTGGAAAGAGATCTGCCGCGAACGGGGAATCATTCTGCTGGCTCCCAAAGCGGCCGATGGCGACAAATGGACGCTCAACGAACTGGGGTTCATCAAGGAGGCGGTCGAGTTGTTTGTGCAGCGGTATTCCATCGACCGTCGCCGCATTGTATTGCACGGTTTCGATTCCGGCGGAATTCTGGCCCAACAGCTGGCGTTTAAGGAGCGAGAATTGTTTCCTGCGATCTGCCTGGCCGGTGTGCCGTTGGCGATGAAGCCGCCCGAAAATCGCCCCGACGTTCCGCTGCAGTGGCTGTTCGTCAGCGGTGCTGATGATCCGGCGCGAGAGAAAGTGGATGCGTCCCTCGAAGCCTTGGAGACGATGCGGTTTCCGGTCAGTAGTCGCACGGTCCCCGGTTTGGGGCACGAATATCCGCCGCAAGGGGCCATCGACGAGATCGGCCGTTGGATCGATTCACTCGACCGAATCTAGTCGTTTCGTTGCTGGTCTCGGTTGACCAAGTTG
>CALFYU010000731.1 GCA_937952455.1 uncultured Planctomycetaceae bacterium | reverse complement strand
CACGTCGTCGATCCGCTCGTGTGGCAATCCTAGCGACCCGGCGATCAAGAACACTAATACGATGAGCGGTGGCAGGGAAAAAATTGTGTAGTAGGCCAGCGCCGCACCGCTGACCATACATTCATCTTCGATAAAACCGTTCACGGCCGTCTTCAGCGTGGAAATGGGTCTGCCCATATCGCATCCCTCCTTCCTGTATCATGCGGCAAATTTATGACTCGCGGTCGCGCAGCCGCACCAAAGCCGCAAACCGGTTGCCATGGTTTGGTACGCAACTTCAGTGCCAAAGCCCTGCCGGTCGGTCGACGCTTAGAGTCTCGCTGGCATGCGACTTATTGTTGGCAGCGTGACAACCAATGCGGTTCGATGTCGTTCAGAGACGATCGATTGACCGTACCTGGAAATTGACGGACGACCGTTTCCTCAAAGGACTTTCCGTCGATCCCTGTCTCGTGGCTGGCGAATTGGCATGTCAATTGCGTGATGGATTTCGGCAGTGATTTCGTAGCGCTACGCGGATCGGGCGACGGTGTCGGTTCGTGAAGTCGCGAGATCAGCAGGTGTCACAGAAAACGTATTTCAAGACAGCGAGGTGAGTGATGTCTGATGACTACCCAAAAGAAGAAAGCCGAGCCCGCAGCGCGGTCATGCTGTCGATCTTTGCCGGCCTGATCATCATCGGCGCCGCCGTCGCGTGGGGGATCGGAACGGCACACGACGAGTCGCACGATACCAGCGTCGCTGAACAAGAGGCGCCCGTCTACGACCCGGATCCCTACGAGACTGCACAGACCGAGCCCGATCCTCATGTCGTCCGCCCGGATCCTCATGTCGTCCGCAAAGTGCCGGTCGACGTCGACACGGATACCGATCCTCCCGTGGTGGCGGTGACTGACCGCATACCGGATGGTTATCGGTATGTCGAAGTCGAAGATTGGCACGGCAGCGGTTCAGTGCAAACAAAAGCGTTTCACATTGACAGTGAAAAGTGGTCAATTCACTGGTCAGCCGATGATCCCCCCGCGAATGCAGAGGGCGTCTTTGCAATTGAGGTCTCCGACGGCAACGAGTCTGTGGCACGGATCGCCGCCAACTCCGACACGCCGCGCACCGGCGACACAGCATATTTTGATAATGGTCCCGGAACGTTCTATCTCAACATCCACTCCAATGCGGATTGGGATGTCGAAGTCCGGCAACTCGCCGCCGTCACCAACGACTTGGATGACGAGGCAGAACTGGAAAACGTGCGAGAAAAAATCGCGAAAGACAAGGCACGGATCGAGGCGGAGAAAGCGGCCAATCCTGAAGCCTATGCAGAGAAAATGGCGGCAGAAAAACTCAAGTTGGCCAAATCTCTAATATCCAAGAACGATTCCGCTGCCAAGGAACGGTTACGGGAAATTATCGACGAATATCCCGACACTGATGCCGCGGACGATGCGGCAGAGTTGTTGAAGAAGCTCTAATCGCTCCTAGGCGGCGGTACGCCAACTTAATGCAGGTAGGTAATTCGAGGCCGCCGTCCCATCGGCGCCCGTCAGAGCCCCAAGTTTTATGGTTTTCGGTGTGCGTTCGTCGCTCATCTCCCGTATAATGCCCCCCGGGGTATGATCTGGGCGGCTGGCGGTGTCCACTCGCTCAGCGGCATCTCTACTCCGGCGCGGGAGTGTACGATGATCACGATGCTGGGAACTCGTCGGCGGGCTTGCCGTGGACCCTCGCGGCGGGAAACACTCAAAGTGGGAGCGCTCTCGTTGCTAGGGGGCTACCTCCATTCGACCGCGTTGCAGGCGATCGGAACTCATCGTTCCTCCCACGCGCCTCCCGCGCGTGCCAAACGGGTGATTCTGCTGTACCTCCAGGGAGGTGCACCGACGCAGGACATGTACGACTTGAAGCCGGAGGCATCGTCCGACGTCCGTTGTGAGTTCGCGCCGGTCTCTTCCAGCGCACCGGGGATCGATGTCTGCGAATTGCTGCCGCTGACCGCCCGCGTGATGGACAAAACGTGCGTGGTCCGTTCGGTGTACCACAACGGCCCCTGTCACAACAATCAGCCGATGTATACCGGCCGTGACGATAACCTCCGCGACGAAGACGCCCGCTCCAGCGATCCCCCCAGCATGGGATCGGTCATCGCGAAATTTGACGAATCGCAACGACGCCGGTCGCCCGTCCCGCCGTACGTGTTCGTTCCCTGCCCGCTGGGATGGGGAGAACGCCGTGTCAAAGGCGGCCCGCACGGCGGCTTTCTCGGACACCGCTACGATCCCTTCTCCACCACCTGCAAAGCCCATGTCGCCAACCCGCCGGATGAAAATTGGAACCCGCAGATGGTCCTTGGCGAGCCGTTGCTCAACGAGTTGCAACTCTCCGACGGCATCACGCTGGACCGGTTGTCCCGCCGCCGCGATTTGTTGGAACAATTCGACGATCAATTGCGGCACCAGGAACGGACGCAATCGGTCAACCAGTTCAATCAGCGGCAAAACGTGGCGTTTGATTTGTTGACGTCCAAAGCGATCCGTGCAGCATTCGATTTCCATCAAGAACCGGCGGAGCGGCGCCAGCGGTATGGGCGTACGTTATTCGGCACCAGCACACTGCTCGCGCGGCGGTTGGCCGAGGCGGGATCGCGGTTTATCAACGTCAGCTATGACAACATGGGCAAGCGGTTTGGCGTCGCTCAATCCGCCTGGGACACACACGGGCGTAACTTCAACATGCTCAAACGTTCGCTGCTGCCCGACTTTGATCGGGCCTATTCGGCGTTGATCGAGGATTTGGACCGCAGCGGCATGCTTGACGAGACGCTGGTCGTGGTGATGGGCGAGATGGGGCGGACGCCGAAGATCAACAAGGACGCCGGCCGCGACCACTGGACGCACTGCTACTCGGTACTTCTGGCGGGCGGCGGAATTCGCGGAGGCGTCGCCTACGGCGCGTCCGACGGCGACGCCGCGTGGATCAAGGAGCGACCGGTGCACATTAGCGACATTTGCGCGACGATCTATTACAGCTTGGGCATCGAACCGGACATGTCGATCTACGATCGCACGAGCCGCCCCCTTCCCGTTGCCCGCGGCGGCAGTGCTCTCACGGAACTGTTCTGACCCGGCGGGCCGTTTCGATTGATCGCCTGCGGCAAGCGTAACTTGGCACTCGAAACCTTCACGAAGAACGGATAGCATCGGGCCTAATGCGGCGAGTGCCATCGCAAGTTGCGCCGTCGGTTTCTCTACGACAAAAAGGGGGCAAAATGGCTATTCGAATTCGCCTCACGGCGATGCAGAACGTGGCGACGGATGAATTGCGGAGCCGAATTAACGTCGCCATGGGGGGCGACAATCATTTTCTTTACGGCGAATCGGATGGCTGGAGTTGGTGCTTGGCGCGGGTGTGGACGATGGGCGGCGAAGTGTTCGACGCGATCGCGGCGGATGCGCAACATTCGGTCCTGCAGCTCACGACGTCAGACGGTTCAGTCTGGTACATGAAGTTACAAGCTCCCAGCCAAGAGCCGCTGACGTTCGTCCATCCCTTCGTCTACCTTGACGCGGAAGAGATTGCCGACGCAGCCGAGGATTATGACGACGAGGAGGAGGACGACTACGACGAAGACGACTACGATCTATTCGACAACGTCGCCGGACTGGACCGGGACAATCAATTGACTGCGTTTTTGTGGGACGACGAGGAGGAAGCCCGTCAGCGTCGAGAAGCGGACGACGAAGCGGACCCGCACCTAATGGATTCGCTCATCGAAGAAGTGAACTCCTACGGAATGGAGGTTCCGGCAGACTTGGAGCGACAATGGCGCAAGCTTTCCACGAGTGACGCTGCTGCCTCGTTTTTTCAATGGCAAGCAGACCTGATGGTCGAAGCACTCACCTCAGCACGAATTTCCTTCGACGAGAATGTGCTTCGCGGCGTGTTCAAAATTGACGGATTGACTGACGACGAATTGGACTCCGACCTCGGCAACCTGCCTCGGTTTTGTGAAGCCTTGGGAATCACCGGTTGGTTCACGAACGACGATGACGACGAAGATGATGAGTACGATGACGACAGTGAGGACGAAGCCGAAGAGGAACTCGAATTTGAAGATGCCCCGTGGACGCAGCAAGTCCTCGGGCAAGTGAGCGAGGCGTCCTTACATGCGATCACCGGCGGACCGGTATCGCTGCCTGTGACGTCGCTGGGCGACCTCTTTCGCATCGTCTGGTTCACGAATACGCACACTACTTTGGTCTTGCGAATACGCCCGCCGGAGGGAGACCAAGTGCCTTTGTCCTTCATCGACTTACCTTACGTGGAGTGGACGCACAATGACGGGAATTGGTATTTGGCGACCCGCGAACCCCAACTCCTCATAATGGGAGATCGCCGCGGCAACGATTTCCCACTCGATCAAATGCTTAAGCAGCTACCAACGGGGACTGAACTCGAGATGTTGACGGCGAGCGGAGACATCGAGTCCGGCAACCAACGTTATCTCGGCCGTATTGAAAACGGATCTTGGTTGATCGAGCATTCATCGATTGAGCTTTCGGCCGCCGATTTGCAAGAGGCGCTGCAAGTTTCGGCGTTGTCCCACAACGACGAGCCGATTCCCATCCCGCTGAACGAGCGTGAACGAACTATGGCCTTGATTGACGAAGAATCACTTTTTGACCACGAGCCGATCACGGAGACGGAGAAGGGATTTGAATACGCGGGCGATCGGCGCGAATGGCTGCTGCGGATCGTGTTCCGCGCCCGATTCCAGAATCGAAACGTCTGGGACGTCGACGCCCACGCCGAAGCGGTTCGCGAACAAACCGAACAACTGGAAATGGCATTCGCGGGGATTTTTCCGCAGGAAACCCAAGCAGAGACGAACACCGGAGTTCTGCTTTACGAGGGAGTACGTCGCTATTTCGAGGCCGATCTTGGCACGTCCGGCATGACCGACCCTCAGTGGCTGAAGCGGAGTGAGGGCCAGCTGGCGGACGTGGGGTTCGCACTGATCGGCGACTTGTCCTGTGAAAAGTTGCCGGGATTTATCATTCGAGCTTATGCCGGTCCCGGTGATTGTCACGCGCATATTACCAAAGGGCCGATGGGGCACAGCTTGGAATTCTTCACGGTCTTCGACGACGATTCGTCGTTAACGACCAATGACGGCACGAGCGAAGCGAGCTACCCCAAAAGCGGCATCTATTTCCGTTCCTACGACGACCTGCCGGTCGAGGCGCTGCTTGCCAAGCATCGTGACGGCATTGAGCGATTCCAGCGTCACAAGCAAACTGCGCCGACGGAACATCGCGGCGACTTAGTCCAAGCGGCCCAGCAGCTTGACGAATATATGAATCGCCATCCGACGTTGTCGAAGCTCTAGACACCGCGCCGACTGGGTTGCCGAACTACTGGCAAGCAACATAAAAAGCCCGCGAGTCGGCAGGCGCTCGCCCTGGCCTTGTTACCAACCAGGCTGCCGACTCAGCGGGCAAGTGGGTTCTCGATTGCCGCGGTCTGGGCGGAGCTGCGCAGGTGCCGGGCAACGGTTCTTTTTATCGGCAACAATACCGCTGTATCTCAAATGGTTCCTTCGTTCCATTTGCCTGCATGATGCCGTCGGAAACAGCCGCCATCATGACGGCCGTCCGACGAGTGAAAACTCGCAGAAAGACACCTACGCCGATTTGAGGACCGGTTCGTGCGGGATCCCTTCCAGGACGCCCTCGGAGAGATTCAGCATTCGTTTCGCCGTGCGCGCGGCGGCGATGTCGTGCGTGACCATCACAATGGTTTTGCCGGTTTGATTGAACTTCTCAAAATAGGACAAAACCATCTGCCGCGAGGCGGGATCGAGATTCCCGGTCGGTTCATCCGCCAAAATCAGGTCGGGATTGTTGGCCAACGTGCGAGCCAAGGCGACGCGCTGTTGCTGGCCGGTGCTCAATTCACTTGGCTTGTGCTCCATCCGCTCAGCCAAACCGACGCTTTCCAACAATTCCGTCGCCCGTTCGCGTTGTGCCGCCGGGGTCATGCCGGCTAGATACATCGGAATCGAGACGTTTTCCCGCGCCGTCAAATACGGCACGAGGTTGAACGTTTGAAACACGAAGCCGATCTTTTCTTGCCTGAGACGGGCGCGATCTGCGACAGGCAAATCGTAGACCGACTGGTCGTCAATCCACATTTTGCCGGTGGTCGGCGCCAACATGCCGCCCAGCGTCGACAGCAGCGTCGTCTTGCCGCTGCCGCTGGGGCCGATGATGGCCACGAAATCCCCGTCGGCAATCTCCAGGTTCGTCGTTTGCAATGCGGCGATCTCCTCGCCGCGCTTGCGGTACACTTTGCTGACCTGTTCGAGTCGTAACATCAGATCATACCTCCTGGAAGCAGAGACAAGGATCAAGGCCTGCCGCACGGCGCGCCGGAAAATAGCTGGCGGCAAACGAAACCAGCACGGCCGTCCCGGCCGCAATCAGCGCCAACGACGGTATCGGCTGCACGGCCACCCCGGCGAAATTCGGGCCTAACACCAGGGCCAAACCGCTGCCCAGCAAGTAGCCGCCCAGACCGCCGGCCAAGCCGAGCAGTCCCGCTTTCACCAGAAATAATCGCGTCACAAATCGACGCGTCGCACCGAGCGCCATCAGCGTGCCGATTTCCCGGCGGCGCTCCATCACGTTGGCATACATGGCACTCGCCATGCTGGCGCCGCCGACGGCGATCAGGATCGCCAGAAACAAGTACGACAGACGCGTCATCATGCGATTGATTGAAACTTGCGTCTCGACGACGTTGGCAATGGTCACAATGCGCGTATCGGGCAGCATCGTGCCCAATTGATCCACAAGTCCATTGGCCACGTCTTCGCAACACCCCATGACCTCGATGACGTTAACAACCTCTCCGGCACCCGCGAGCCGTTGTACGGTGTGCAAGTGCGCAAAGACGCGCGTGTCGTCAATCGTCCCGGTCGGCTCCAACGTGGCGATGACAGTGAAGGTTTCCCCCAGCATGTCGACCGCATCGCCCGTGTTGAGACCCAGCGTACCCGCGATGTCGGCACCGATCACCGCCTCGTGGTCGTGCAATTCTTGGATCGTGCGGCGGCGGGCCAAGGCCTCCGGCGCATCATCCTGGGCGTTGGCCACGTTGATTTTGGCTTTGCAGCCAACGTGTTTTTTGAACAACCGGCCCCCCTGCCAGGCGGCCATCGTCTGCAGGTCCGCCTGCGGCAGGATTCCGGTCAACGTGGCGGATTTCTCCTGCAACTTGATCGGCACACACAATTTCGGCGACAGTCCCTCAACGCCGGTCAGCCCGGCCAGCGCCAGTTCGGCGACGTGTTGTTCGGGAATCGTCTCTTCGTGCATGTCCGCCGCGTAATAATCCTGAAGCGTGACCCCCTTGGGCAATACGAGCACGTTGGCCCCCAAGGTATCCAGCTTGCCGGCCACTTCCTGTTCGGAGAATACGGAGACATTGCGAATGGCCACCAGTGCGGTGACCCCCAGCAGGATCGACAGCACGCTGGTAATCATTGCCGTCGGCCGCTCGCGCAACTCCTTCCAAATAATCGATGTGAATGTCATCGCAGATTCCTTTCTGTGCGAGCAAGTGTTACGGTCGGCAGTGCTTGCAGTTCTTGTCGCCGCAACCCTTCCCCGCTGCGCGCAGTTCGGCGATCAACTGTCCTTTGGTGACGTCGGCCGGGTATTTCCCCAGCATGACGCCGGGAGGGGCCATAAACACGGTGGTCGTCGTCCGCGAATCCCGGCGGATCTTCAGTTCCGAGAGAAATTTGCCTTCCGCCGGATCGTCCACGCGCATGTGTACGATTTCCGACGTATTCTGGTAGCAGGGAATGGCCTTAAATTCCGCAACCCCCTGCGGCGGCGCCGTCTGCTCGTCGCCGTGAACGCAAAGTAATACGACCTTCCGGTTTTGCATGGCTAGCATGCAGCGGGTCATGGTGGGGGTGACGAAGGCATCGTCAATTTTCTTCGCATCCAACTCGCGGACATAGGACGCCGTCACCGCTCCGTTGGGAGCGACCGCCAGCATCAACGGCATGGGAGCGCGGCTGACGCCAAAACGATCGACGAGCGCCGCTTCCGCCGGATCATTGACTCGCACGGCGATCGGGGCGGCATTGTCCGACCGGTCAGCGAGACCGGCCTGCAGATTTTTCCACATGGCATTGGTCGCCGTGTCCTGCTGCTTCCAGAACATGATGAACGAGTATTTTTCCTGCCGCGAATTAGCGGCCATCGACGTTTCGGTCTTGCTAAGCGACGCTGTCTTCACCGGGTCAGCGGCTTCGCAGTGAGCCATTGCCCCAAACAAGGTTCCACACGCCACCAAAAGACGGAGTCGTCCGTAGGTTTTGAGATTCATATCGGAGACTTTCGGTAAAAGTTTCAAGAGTATTGCGGAACCGAGGAACTCGCGAATCTCGCACACGTCCTCGACTTCACGGTAGTTTTAGCAATCATCTGCACCGCATCTCGCACGCCGCACCACTATCCCCAGCGAACTGAACGTCGGCGGATGAACCCCCAACGGATAATATCGACACGCGGAGCAATCGCCGGTGCATCGGATTTGTGTTCCCGCGACATCGCAGCAAGAGCCATGCCACCTAGCGTTGCGCAATTGGGCTTCGATGTTCTAAGAGACGCACCGTCAGCGCGCAATTTGGCGCGGGCGCATCAAATGAGCAGCGGCAACGACAGATCCGCGCGATCAGGCAACGGATTGGGAGATGGCTCCGGCGGTCTTTCGCGAATTGATCGCGTGAATCCGACATCGGCCACCGTCGATAGAATCCCATCGAATGAACGGCTGTCGGGTGCACTCACCGGCACGGAAAGTTGGACCGGATAAAAGTCCGGAGCGCAACAGGGACACCCGGTCTGATCGGATGTCTTGTGCGAGGGGTGGTCATGTTCGTGACGGTGCGGGCACCCAAATTGACAGACCTCATCTGAGATGCCGACGATGGCCACATTCTCCGTCTGCAGCGCGGTGATCCCATCAACAACCTCTCCCGCCACGCATGCGGGGCAAGGTCGCAGTAGAAACAGCAGCAAACAGAGACGAAAATACTTCATGATTCGCACAGGCCGCTTGAGCAGTGGACTTGCTAGCGAAGTCCAAACACGCGCGGGCAGCATGCTGCCCGCCGTCCCGAAAGTAACCGTCCGCGGAAAACGCCGAGAGGCGCCTGGTCTGTTTATCGGCCTGACGATTGTGCATCCTAAACCGATTCCAACGATTCTAAAGGGGACAGAGATTGCGGCTGCGAGTTCGACAAATCCGCGTCACTGAAACGTCATGGCGACGAGTTTTGAAATGGGGCTCGGCTAAAGGTCACCAGGGCGTCGTGGTCGTGGCGGTGGGCGGCGACCGCGGCCCCCAGGCGGGCGGCGGCGTTCAAAATCGCCGGAGGGAGTGCCGCGAAAGGCGCGGGGGATGACCGGCCAATCCTCGGTCAAAAAATATGCGTACGTCCCGTCGGGAAACTCAGGCGTGGTGCAAAACCTTCCGTTGCACTCGTCGAGGTCTCCCGCCCCTTCCACGAATTCGTAATCGGCAACGAACGTGCCGTCATGGCGTCCGCCCGGCGCGCCGCGTCCGCTGGGGCGGCGGCCCGGCTTCAAACGATAGCCCGAAGCGAGCGGCTTCACTTCGGAATCGGCATCCTTGGCATCGGCGTAACCGTAGACGGCATAGATCGGAAACCCGTCCGCCGCCCAACCCACCAGCGGGGAGTGCTTTTCTTTTTGCAGACCCAAAATCTCCAGCAACGCCGTGGGCAACCCATGATAGTGATACGCGCCTGTCGGTTGCACGTGGGCATAGTTTTCATCGATCCCCAGCGGCACCGCTCCCGACAGTGCTTCATACTGCCAGCCGCTTTGCCGATCGCCGAGATAAAACTCCGCCGCCCCGGGATCAAACGGAACGCCGTTGATGGCGATGCCGAAGTCCTGCATCCCCAGCGGCGTGGTCCGTTTGGCCGCAGCAGGTTGCGCGGGAATACGGAAGAAATACTTTTGGGCGGTGATGCGATTGGGATTCCCGCGATTGGGGAATGCTCCCGTCGGATGATTGGGGATGCCGTTGGCACGAATCACACGCAGATCCCCGTCAACTTTGATCGACACCTGATTCTTCCCGGCCGATTTCTTCGAGTCGGGAACGAGTTGCAATTTCCCCGTCGACTGTGTCGTCGTATGCCGCCGCATGGGCGGCGGTCCGCCTCCGGGAAACTGCGTCCAGGCAACGGTGGCCAGCGAAAGGACGGTCATCGTTGCCGCGATCAGTTTGCGGAGGGCATTCACGAGCAGCTCCTTGGACGAAGAAGCAAACCGGATGAGATCAGAGACGTCTTACAGATAGCATACCGTAAGGCACACCTCCGTTCGCCGCAATCCCGGCACGCGGCCAACGTCAGCCGGTCGTTTTCGTCCGTGAGTAGGTGGGTTAACTGGTCGAAGGAGACGAGGGGTTCACGATTGTCATCGCCAATCTGGTCGGAAGGAATCAAGTCATCGAGTGCCTTGGTCCGACGGCGGGCAACGTCGTAACAGCACAGTTAAGGCCGGCCTGCGACGGACGTGACCAATTCAGCATCCAGGTGTCGTTCATTGAGCAGCGCGTTACCAACGTTTTCAAGCACTGACTTCGCAGGCGGAATGGCCGGCATAGCAGGCAGGCTTGAGGGCGGGGCGTGACGCGGTAGAATTCCGGATACACCAGGGGCG
>CALFYU010000730.1 GCA_937952455.1 uncultured Planctomycetaceae bacterium | reverse complement strand
CCTCGCAAAGGCTGCTCATGCTGTCAATTGCCTTGACTACGCTGTTCTATTTCGCGGCGATCCTCATCGTCCTCCGCCGCTGCGAACCGGAGGGCCGACTCTTAGCCATCGGCACGCTGCCGATGGTTTGGATCGCGCTGTTGTCATTGGCGGGGCTGATAGAAACGCTCTCCGGTCTCCCTGCGGCCGTAACGCTGGTCGTCGTCACGGTTGCGACGATCGCTGGAGCGGGACGGGAACTTCGCGGCGGCGGATGGTCCATTCCGCGTCCTACGGGCTGGTTTTCGATATTGTGCCTGACCGCGTTCACAATTGTCGCCGTCGGCATTGCCGTCTATGCGCACCGGCTGGAGCCGTGGGGCGGCATCGATTCGATGTACACCTGGCAAATGCGGGCGCGCTTTTTGTTCGACGAGAGCGGAGCGTGGGCCAACGGATTTTCGGATGACCTGGCGCTGTTGCACCCCGACTATCCGCCGATGTTTGCGTGGGCGCTGTCGGCACTGTGGTCATGGGAGGGCGCAGAAGCGCCGATTGCCTCGGTCTGCTTGTTCTTCCCGATTTTTCCCGCATGGGTCGTGTTGATGGCCGGTTGGTGGAAGACGCAGAATCCTGGATCAGATTTTCGTCTGACATTTCCACTGGTTTGCTCCGTCGCGTTGCCGATCGCCGTGCGGATGAACGCCGGATTGATGCTCGATTTGGCGCTCGCCTACGCGATTGCCGGTTCGGTCGCGTGGTTTGAATATGGCCGCCATCAATTGTCCCGTACGTCGCTCGCGATGTCAGCCTTCGTTGCCGGTTGGGCGGCGCTGGTAAAAAATGAGGGGCTGCTGTGGCTCGTCGTTTTCACTGCCGCAGCGGCGTGGACCGGCACACGGCGGCGGTCTCCGCTTCGATTGAATTTGACGTCAGCGGCGTATCTCAAGACGTTGTCGGCCGGCGCGGCGGTTCCGCTGGTTTGTCTGCTGATTTTCAAAGTGACGCTCGCGCCGCCGTCCGATCTGGCGGACCCGGTGCGCGCGGCGCAGATATCCGAGGTGATCCAGCCGGATATCTTGCTGTTTCCCTCGCCGCTTCTGATTCGGGTGGATCAGTTGGCCGAAGGCTTTCGGCATCGAATCACGGTCTCCTATTTCTTCACGCAGATCGTACCGAATTGGCGGGACTGGGGGATTTCCTTGTGGTTGCTGCCGGTCTTTACCGTGTGCGGATTTATCAGTCGGCAGCGGCGAGTATCAGGGCTTTTTGTCGCGATCGCGTTGCAGGCGGCCGGCTACTATGTGATTTATTTGCTGACTCCCTACCATCCGTATTGGCACGTCTCCACGTCGATGAACCGACTGCTGCTACACCTGCTGCCGGCTGGAATCGGGGCCGTGGGTTTTGCCACCGTTGAGCTGGAACAGCCGTCGGACAACAAATCGGGTTTAAGAAAACGGTGTCCGACGATCGCGTGCTGGTGTGCCGCTGGATATCTGCTCGCCGTGACGGGCTTAATCGTGCGGGAAGCGCAACAGATGCCGGTGGGCGCAGCCCCGAAACCGGACGTGACGATTTTGCAAAAACTGGATTTCCCCGACGTCGCCGAAGCATCATTCGTGACGCCCAACATCGACGCCTCCGCATTTTACACAGCGCAGTTCACAGCGGTCCCGACGGTGCTATTGGCCGATCGCCGCACCGAGGTGTTATTGGCGAAGTTCGCCAGCGAGGCGGAGCTGCGCGCCTATTGCGCCGCCAACGGCTGGGATCTGCAGAAAAACATCGACGGCCTGGGCTGGGCGCGCAACGCCGGCGGGCAGGGATTGCTCCAACCGGGACGCGGTCTGTTTATCCAGGGGAAGTCGTCGAACTGACGCGAACGACGTTTTTCGCTCCCAACTACGCCTATTCGGGGATGCGAATATAAATTTGGTCGAACTCGTCCTGAACCGAGGGAATCGGTTTTTTGGGCGTCAACTTCATCACGAGGTCTTCGTCCAAAACCTTCACTTGAAATTTCCAACCCTCGGGCAGTTTCTTAAAGCGCTTTCCGAGCGTCGTGATTTCCTCCTCCGGCACGTTTTGCCCTTGCAAAATATATACGTGACCGTCGGGGTCCACGAGCTGATACACCGGCTTGCCGGCCT
>CALFYU010000729.1 GCA_937952455.1 uncultured Planctomycetaceae bacterium | reverse complement strand
AACCAGCAGCCCTACCCCGCCTGGATAACCGCCGCGCTCGCCTGTCCTTGCCGCGTCACGTCGATGTTCAGGAACGTGCGGTTTTCCACCTTGAGCGGTTCGCCGCTGATCACGTTCAGCGGGCATTCGGGGTCGGGGGTTTCGTAGTTGAGCGTGGGGGGGACGACGCCCGATTGCAGGGCCAGTAGAGAGCCGGCGACTTCCAGCATGCCGCAACTGGCGCCGGGGTTGCCGAAGTAGCTCTTCAGCGAGGTGACCGGCACCGGGTGCTTGCGGCCGCCGAAGACTTCGTTGATGGCGGCCGCTTCGTCGCGGTCGGTGTCGATCGTCCCTAGGCCGTGGGCGTTGACGTGGCCGATATCTTCGGGCTTCAGTCCGGCACTGGCCAGCGCCTTTTGCATGGCGAGCACCAGCGCCTTTTTCGTGTCGCCGATCAGGTTGCGGTTGGTCACACAGGCCGCTCCGGTACCCAGGACGCGCCCCAGTATGTCGGCGCCGCGGGAGCGGGCATTTTCTTCCGATTCGAGAATCAGCGAACAGGCCCCTTCGGAAATCACCTGCCCGGTGCGGTTCTTATCAAACGGCCGGCAGGCTTTGGCGGGGTCATCCGCTTTGGCCACCGTGTCCCACATCACCGCGTGCACGGTCTTAACCGGATGCAGCCGCGTCCCGGTGGCAGCGGCGATCATGCCGTCGGCGGCGCCCCGCTCGATGATCCGCATCGCTTCACCCAAGACGAGATTTCCTGAGGCCTCGTCCATGGTCTGCGAATTGCTCGGACCACGGAGATCGTAAAAAATTCCGATATGACAGGCCGGCATGTTGGGCAGATATTGCAGTAGCCACAGCGGCTCCATCTTGCTCAGACCGGTCGTCCCCCAGTCTTCAAAGTGAAATTCATTCTTGTCCAGATCCCAACAACTCAGGCAGGCATCCTTGAGCACAGTCGGGGGGCTGAACATCAAGTTCGCACCGAACTCAACGCCAAATCGCTCGGAGGGGATTTCCCCATTAGCGACACCGGCGTTTTCGAGCGCCAGATGGGACGCGACGACTCCGAGCTGAATCTCGCGACACATGACCTTAACGTTTCGCCTCGCCTTTTTCGGCAGGAGATTTTTCACCGTGGAGTCGTTGAAGTCCGGGACCTCGCCGCCGATATGTTGCGGCAGAATTCCCTCGTTAAACATCTGGAATTCCGTGATGCCGCTTTTGCCGGTGAGCAGGCTTTCGGTAAATGCCTCGCGACCGATCCCAATGGGGCTGACGATGCCGACACCGGTGATGACCACGCCGGTACGGGATTCCTGACCGTCACTCATGAGTGTATTCTCGCTCAAAAGCCTAAAGACTTATCTGTAAGAGGGTTGGGCGAATTCATCACGCCCGGGAGACAGTCGCGCAGCGGTTGCGGTCCGGGGCAAAAGCAACATCCGGCACCGGAATCCCGCCTCTGGAGATCTCGCAAATTTTGAAAATGCTCCGACCCGTCGACCCACCGAGACAGGCGGATAAGTATATCGGATGTGGGCATTTGGAAGCAACCGGCGTCTTTACGAATAGGCTTGAGACGTGAGGGGACAGGCTTGAGGAAAATAACGCCGCCCATCTCCGGATCGCTCCCCCCAAGCCTCAGGCCTCACCCCTCAAGCCGAGTAGCTTGACACACGGCGACATCGACGCCTAAGATACTGGCCTGATATGAATTAGGGCTTTGTGATCGGTCACCTGCGATCCCGCCGCGCTCGGCTTTCGCAGATAAATCCGCGCTCTGTTTTGTATCTCTCAGCAACTCGCCGCGGCGGATTTCGCCGAGTTTTGACGAGTGCAGCCTCTTTTGAAGGTTTCCTCCCGGTTGCCGCGCGACGCGTGTAGTCTCGCTATGCAACCTATTTGAACACAACATTTTACGGCAGTTGATTCATGGCAGTCCCCAAAAGAAAACAATCGCATTCGCGTTCCGCCAAACGCCGCAGCCACAACGCGGTCAAACCGATGCAAATCAATTACTGTGCCCAGTGCGGAACAGCAACCAAGAGCCACGCCGTCTGCCCGAATTGCGGCTATTACCACGGCCGCACGATGGTCGAGACGGAGTAGGCTGTTCGCTTTTTAGATTGGGAATTGCGGGGCGTTATATTTTCGCTGCGCAATCGCCCTGTGGAACCGGGACGGGTTTTCCGGAACCCGGGGGGCATGGGCGTCGAAATTTCTTGCCCGCACGTGGGCTGGTTGACGTTTGTCGTGACACCGTCGAGAATCACGGGGAGCACGGCAGACCCGAGGGGTTTAAGACCAGTTGATCATTCAGTCTTCAATACGTCCATGCGTCACTCATCGGTGCGTGGGCTTGGCCGTGTCAGCCCGATAAGGCATCACTATGCGTACGGCATTGGACGCAATGGGCGGCGATGACGCCCCGCAGCCGAATATTGACGGCGCAATCGCGGCGCTCGAAAATGACCCAAGTCTCGAGGTCGTGTTGGTTGGCGATGAACGCCAGTTGAACGATCTGGTCGAGCGTTCGGGCTATTCCGGCGAGCGCTTGGAAATCCGGCACGCCGACGGCGTCGTGCAGATGTGCGAAAAGCCGACCGATGCCTTGCGGAGCAAACCGAATTGCTCCATCGCCGTCTGCTGGCAATTGATGGCCAGCCGCGACGTCGATGCTGTCGTCAGCGCAGGGCACACCGGCGCGGTCGTAGCGGCCGGTCTGCGGACACGCTTGTTTCTCAAAGGGGTCAAGCGCCCCGGAATTGCCGTCGCCGTCCCCACGATCTCCGGCCACTCGGTGTTGATGGATGTCGGGGCCAACCCGGCGGCGCGGGCGGAGCATCTCTACCAATACGGAGTCATGGGCGAAATCTACGCCCGCGACGTCTTGGGGGTCGAAAACGTCCGCATCGGCCTGATGAATATCGGCAGCGAGGACGGCAAAGGGACCGACTTGGTCCGCGAGGCGCATGCATTGCTGTCGACCCGCCCGCTTAAAGATCGGTACGTGGGCAACGTGGAAGGGCGCGGCGTCTATCTGGGCGAAGCGGACGTGATCATCTGCGAAGGCTTCGTGGGCAACGTGGTGCTCAAAGTCAGCGAAGGGGTGGCTCAGATGATGCTGGGCACCGTCGCCAAGGCCGTCGTGGAAAACCTCTCCAGCGAACGGGAGCATGCCCAGCAACTATTACGCAAAATGAGCCAGCGATTCGTCCACAACGAGTCGGGCGGCGCACCGCTGTTGGGGATCGACGGAATTTGCATTATCGGTCATGGCTCGAGTAATGCGCAGTCGATCACCAACGCACTGCGGGTGGCCACCACATTTCGCGATCGCCGCATCAATTCGCAAATCGTCGAAGCGATCTCTGCTCACAAAATTGCCTGAATTTTTTCGGTCTGCGCGTCCGGGCCCTAAACCTGGAATTCGCCCACCTTGGGCCGGTCGCCCGTCTTTTCTGCGTGATAGATTTCCCGAATCGCCGTCAGTGGATTTGGAAAAGTTTCAACAGGAGGATCAACGTTGAGCAAGACCGCCTTTTTGTTTCCCGGCCAAGGCGCGCAACACGTCGGGATGGGAAAAACAATTTCGGAAAAATACCCCGCCGCACGGGCGCTCTACGACCAAGCAGAGCAGATCCTGGGCTTTGATTTGGCACAACTCTGCTTCGAAGGCCCGCAAGAAAAACTCAATGCCACCGATATCAGCCAACCGGCCATTTTCGTAACGAGCCTGGCGGCCGTGGAAATGCTGCGCGCGGAGTCGCCGGATGTGATCGACGCGTGCGCCGCGACGGCCGGATTGAGTCTCGGTGAATATACGGCGCTGGTCTTCGCCGGCGCAATGTCGTTCGAGGACGGGTTAAAGGTCGTTCAGCGACGCGGCCAAGCGATGCAAGCCGCCGCCGAAGCGACGCCGTCGGGAATGGTGAGTCTGCTGCTGCTCGACCGCGAGCAAGTACGGGACCTCGTCGAGCAAGCCTCGGCGGCCGGGGAGATTCAGATTGCCAATTACCTGTGTCCGGGCAACATCGTCGTGTCGGGGGAGCGCGCCGCCTGCGAGAAAATCAGCGAACTGGCGGAAGCCGCCGGCGGCAAGCCGACGCCCTTGGCCGTGGCGGGCGCGTTTCATACGAATTTGATGAAACCCGCCGACGAAAAACTGGCGGGCGCGCTGTCGGGTATCACCTTCAATGAGCCGCGCATGCCGGTGGTGTCCAATGTCGACGCTCAGTCTCACCCGGCCGGCGATATCCCGGATCTATTGGTACGGCAAGTCATCAGCCCCGTGATGTGGGAAGATTCGATGCAGAAGTTGCTCGAGGATGGTGTTGACCAGTTTTACGAGATTGGCCCGGGCAAAGTGCTCCGCGGTTTGCTGAAACGGATCGCGCGCAAGATCCCCTGCGAGACGGTCAATGACTCCTGAACCCGCCAAAAAAGATGTGACTGGGGTGCCGTTGTCGACTTGTCCAGCAGTGCATTTCTCACCGCTGCGAACGGGTTGGTGGACAGGCCGCGAGCGGTCCCCAATTCTACTGCGAAGGGGGTGAGCCGGACCGACCAGACGGTCCGTAACCCACGAAGATTTGTTTACGGTTTACAAGAAACTACGAGCGCGGTATATGTTCGCTCGTAAGTCGTTGCGACGCAGAATGTGCGTCCGGTCTGCGCCAGGCGCGAGGAGATTCCGCAGCCGGATTCCAACAGCGAGAGCTATCCGGTATTTCCACAGGAGGAGTGTTGCGTGTCAGTCGAAGAAAAGGTGTTTGAAATCGTCAGCGAGCACTTGGGAGCTCCTCGCGAAGAGGTCTCCCGGGAGAGCGCATTTATCGATGACTTGAAGGCGGACTCGCTAGACATCGTGGAATTGGTGATGGAATTCGAAGAAGAATTCGACGTCACGATTCCGGACGAAGACTACGAAAAAATCCGCACGGTCGGTGACGCGATCGACTACATTGAGGAGCACAAGTAGCCGATGCGCAGGCGAGTCGTCGTCACAGGGATGTCGGTCGTTACGGCTCTGGGGACCGAGATTCCGGAGTTTTGGGATAACATCTGCGCCGGCAAAAGCGGCGTCGGTCCGTTGCGACGATTTGACGTTTCCAATTTCAAGGTCCGCTTCGGCGGCGAAATTGGCGACTTTGACGCCGAGGACGTCGTCTCTAGCCGTGAGATCAAGCGGCTCGATCGCTTTACGCAATTCGCTTTGGTCGCCGCTCAGCGGGCGGTCGACGAGTCCGGCGTCGATTTTTCGTCCGGCGACCCGTATC
>CALFYU010000728.1 GCA_937952455.1 uncultured Planctomycetaceae bacterium | reverse complement strand
TCTTCATTTGTTTCAAGTAATCGCCCCTGAAAAGATACCATATAAGAGTTCGTCAGATGCGATCCGGTGGGGCGTGATGTTTGGGGCCGAACTCAAGGAACGTACCGCGGTGCCGCATGCGAAAACTCCTCATCCCCCAAATCAGCCGCAGCGACCTGCCGCCTATCATCGGCGTGGCCCTTCTGGGCGGGCTGATCGGCGGTGCGTACGGCATCATCCATGACCAGGTGACCTACGCCATTTCGCCGGAGTATTTTACGAAGCTGAAGTTCCCACAGTTTCAGTACGCGGATTTCGGTCTCGGGGACGGCGTGTTCGTATCGACGATCGGACATTTGGCGACTTGGTGCGTGGGATTAATCGGTGCGTGGTTTTTAGCACGCAGGCTGATTCCCAACCAACCGCGGGACACGGCCTATCGTCAAATCTGCGCCGGGATCATTGTTATTTTTCTGTTCGGACTGTCGTTCGGCGTGTGCGGATATGCACTGGGGCTTTGGCGCGGGCCCACGGCCGACTATTCGTCCTGGAACGCGGCCTTCCACCGCTTTCACGTTTCCGACAAATGGGCGTTTGTGCGCGTTGGCTACATTCACAACGCCGGCTACATCGGCGGCCTCCTGGGACTCATCGTGGCCTTAACGACAATTCGCCCACATAAGAACCAAATCAGTCCGCCGCCTGATGAACCTCAGGGCTGATCGCCATACGGAGTTTGCATCAGCCGGCCGCCCCGGTCAATGGGCAGTTCCAAACCGAACAGCATCGCCATGCAGAGACGAAAATACACAGCCGCAACCGGCCCGCTGTTGCCCGGTTTTTGCTACCGGGCGATATTTGACTTACTGATGGCGGTCGGTCTCGGTGCGTATTTGGAGACCCACCACGGAAGTCCCTATCCCATGCCGGCGGCGATGGTTAGTTGCGCGCTCGTCGTCGGCGTCGCCTATTTTGTTCTAAAACGCCGCGCGCTCGCACAGCTCCCCTGCCCACAGTGCGGCGCCGCTCCGTTGGAATCAATGACCGACGGCGAAGACCGGCTCTTGCTGATCTGTCACACCTGCCGCATCGAATGGCAAACGGACTACATGTTTCGTGAGTAAGTCAGCCCACCGCCTGATCTAAGTCACCGGCAATATTATGCACGAACTTCATCAAGCCGCATTTGAGCTTCGCCTGAACGATCTCAAGCAGCTAATCCGCAATGATGCCGTTCTAGACGGCGCGTTGCTGGCGGCCTGTTCCGCGCATGATCCGGACCCGACACTTCAAGTCCGCGTGATCCGGCATTTGATCCGCTGCGGAGCGTCGGTGCACGAAACCGACAAAAACGGTGTCACGCCGCTGCACCGCGCCGTCCGCTTCCGCAGCCCCGCCGCGGCCAAAGAGCTGATCGCATGCGGTGCGGACGTCAACGCCGTCGATCAACGAACCGGATCGACACCGCTGCATCGCGCCGTAACAAATACCGGCGCTCCCTCGACCGCGGGAAAGCAGGATGGTGCGGTTGAACTCGTGCGGCTGTTACTGTCCAATGGCGCCGACGCGCAGCTGAGGAACAAGAGCGGAAAAACGGCGTTCGACTACGTCAAAAATGCGGCACTGCGCGACGTTTTCGGCGAGCACGGTGCCGATTAAACATCACCAGTGCGAAGCAAGGAACTCCGTCAGCCGTCTGACTGCAGGCGGCGATGATTGTAAGACTACGGTTCTGGCATGGATATCAAATTTAGCATCTACCTGGCGAGCAAGACCCGCTGGGTGCACCTGACGAAGATTGTGTCGTTGCCTGCGATGCCGCGCGTCGGGGAATTCGTCAAATTCCGCAACGCCGAGATGGGCGACTACTTCGCTTTCGAGATCGCGGAGATCACTTACCGGGAAGGGGGTGTCGTTGAAGCGATGACCGAACTCCTCGACAACATTGACAATCGGATGTACTCGTTTGAAGATGAGTCCGAATTCGACGAGTACGTGGCCTCGTACCTCAATGAGGGATGGCAGTGCGAACGCGGGATACGCCCCAACAACTGGCTGCTCGGAAGAGAATGATGTCACACGCCGAAATCACTAACGAAGCATTGAAACCATCGGACATTCCGGCCGCGGATGCGCCGTTCAACGTTATTTCGCAATTCGGCGATACGTTCAACGGGTACAAACAGCTAGGCTCTTTCGAAGCGTGTGCTGAAATCGCGAACGAACAACGACATGCCTCCCTTACCGAACTGCGGGCCTGTCTGTTTTTTGAGCAGCGGCGTTGGCATCACTTTGCGACACACCGAACGCGGAGGCCGAGCAATATCAGCGAGAGTTGGTTGAGAAGACCCGGGCTAAGGTGACTGCTAATGAAAGGGAGTAGATCGTACTCCCCATTCCGAACCGGACTAAGCGCGCTGCCGCGATTTCTTCTTGCGACCGGTCGTTTTCTTGGCGGACTTCTTGCCGCGGGACTTCCTCGCCCCCAATCGCTCGACCGCTGCCTGTAGCTGCTCGGTTACCCAGGCATTCAGGCTTTTTCCCGATACGGTTGCGGCGACATTAACTTGACGGTGAAGTTCCGGGGAGATTCGCGTGACGAACTGCCCGGAGAACGGCTTGTCGGGAGATTCGCCGCGCTCTTTGCAGAAGGCCAGATAATCATCGATTGAATCGTGGAAGGCCTCCGTCAGTTCGCTGACGCTCTCGCCCTGGAACGTGATCACGTCGCGGGTGTTGATCACCTCGCCATGGAAAATGGCTGCCTCGTCGTCAAACTCGACCTTTCCCAGATAACCTTTGTGTTCCATCATGGCGTGACTCCCGCTTCTGTCAAAAACCGCCGCAGTGACCTCACCGCCCCTTTGTCGGTTTCTTTCTTCCGATGCGGCCGGTGAAAAACGGCCCGCACATCGTTCAGAGCAACCCGCACCCGCGACCCGGCCCCCTCAGTAATCTCGGCCCCCGCCGCCTTGAGTAGGGACTCGACATCCCGCCAAGAAATATTCGGCCGGACGGGATCCTCAAAAACCGCTTGGAGCGTGCGTTTGTGTTTTGGTCCCACGTTTCGATATAGTATCACTATATGATACTTAAGTCAAGTTCCTGATCTCAAAAGACTCCACGGCGAGTCTCGACACAGACATTAATTCGGGTCGCGTTTGGGGCCCCCCGACCGCTCCAACAGCGCCGACAACTCCGATTTCATCCACCGCCGGCAGAGTTCCGTCATGGGGATGTTGCGGCGGGCGGCCTCTGCGCGGATGGCTTTCCAGTGTGACAGCGGGACGAACAAGGAAATCTGTTTGCGGAGTTCTCGATCAGACATGTGAGCAGCTTCTCCTGGGCAAGGGGATGTGAGTTCCGTGTGCGTTTGTGAAATCGTGCGTTCGAGAGTCGAGTCTGCCGCCACGTTTGTGAGATCCGCGAGGCGCTAGGCCGGGGCGCCCCGGAGGCTCGCGAGCGGTTTACGCTTCTTCCACGAAATCGGCATCGGTGAGCCAGTCGCCGCCGGCCAGATGGCGGTGATCCGCGCGGCGGTCGATTGGACCTTTCTGGCGTTTGTCCCGCACGCGTCCGCGCGGCGGCGGGGCGAGATCGTCGTCGCCGAGCAGCTCATCCAGGTCGTCAAACGTTTTATCGAACAGCTCCCTGTGGGCCAACTCCGGCTGATCGGCAGGGATGGAAAACCGTACTTCTCTGACCATGCTCAAGCGCCTCCTCTTTCCTGATGGACTCCCAAAAAACCAGTTGACCGCAGCGGCAAGTCGGCGGTAGCCAAAAAAACTTGGGATCGGCCCAAATTGTGTTTTTTCCACCAGCTGCACTTTACGCTCGCCGTAGAATACTGTATATTTGTACACTATTCAAGCGGAAAGTAATGTTTTGTTCATTTTTGTCAGAATTCCCAGCGAGGATGGGTATGGGGGCGAAACCGGAAACGCGGGCACCGATCCCCGCGCAGCAGAACCTGGCGGTGATCGGCGATGGTGATCGGCGAGCAGCTCAGCGCTTCGTGGGCGGGAAACAGCCCCGTCTCCGAGGACGGGCCGATGAGACCGTCCGGCCGCGTCAGCAGGTCGGCCGTCGGAAAGCCG
>CALFYU010000727.1 GCA_937952455.1 uncultured Planctomycetaceae bacterium | reverse complement strand
CCAGCAGTGCCCGGCGGAGCATCGCCACCTCTTCGGGAATCACGGCGTTGTACTTGCCGATGACTTTCCCCTCCGCATCGACGTGCATGATGTTGTTGCTGTGAATCACCTGAAATCCCGGCGGGCCGTCGGGATTGTCCGCCGCAGGCACGCCGAAGCTGCGATGCAGCAAGCGAAACGTATCCGCCTTGTCCCCCGTCACGAACCACCACCGGTCCGGGTCGGCGCGGAGCGCGTCGGCGTATTGCGATAACACCTCAGGTGTATCGTGCGCGGGGTCGACGGTAATCGACACCAGTTGCACGTCGGTGTCCTTGAGGGCGTGACTCAACTCTGACATGGCCGCCGAGACTTTGGGGCAGGTCGATGCGCATCGCGTGAATATAAAACAAGCCAGCCAGGGCCGGCCTTTGAGATCGGCATTGGTGATCGTCCGCCCGCTTCGTTCGGTGAACGTGAACTCTTCGACCGTCGGATCGTCAGCTGCAGCCGCTGATTCGGGAACGGTGACCTCGACGTCGACGTCCTGTGACCACACATTCCCCGCGGCCAATAGACTCAGCGCACCCATCAGCCCCGAGAGCAGGAGCGAACCGAGCATTGCCGAACGGCGCCGTTTAAATATTTGGAAGGAGTTCATCAAACTCACCGCAAGTTTCTCCAGTTCTTGTAAGAGTGATCACCGGGCATCTTTCGATACGCGCCGGCCGGCCAAATAGACCGACAATCCCACACACACCGCGCAGAACAGGCAGGTCACCACCAGCGACGTCCCCAATCCCGGCAGCCCGCTGCCGGTCGGGATGTCACGGCCGAAATACAACAGCCGCCGCAGCCCGGCCATCCCGTAGGTCAGTGGATTGGCGGCGATGATCCAGGAAAGCCAGCCCGATTCGCCGGCGGGAAAAAACGCGCCCGACAGCAGCCACATCGGCATCAAAAACACGCTCATGATCGCATGAAACCCCTGTGTCGATTCCATTGGCCAGGCAATCACAAATCCCAGCGCCGTGAGCGTGAACGAGAGCAACGTCAGCCAGACCAGCGTCAACAGCGCCGCTGCCGGCGTGATAGAAATCCCCATGGTCGGGGCCAAAAGCAGGAATAGCACCGCCTGCAAGACGGCCAGCACCGTGCCGCCGCACAGCTTGCCCAACACCAGCGACAGCCGCGAAATCGGCGCGACGAGCACCCCCTGCAAGAAACCCTCCCGGCGGTCTTCGATGATCGAGATCGTGGAAAAAATCGCCGTGAACATCACGATCATCACCGCCACGCCGGGGAAGAAGTACTCCTGATAGCTCATCTCCCAATTCGCCCAGCGGGGGGGCTGGAACGAACCTTTCAGACCCGCCCCGAACAGAATCCAGAATAAGAGCGGCTGCCCCAGCGCTCCGATCACCCGCGTCCGCTGGCGAAAGAAGCGGACCAACTCCCGCTGCGTGAGTGTATAGATCGGCAACCAAAAAGATCCTCGCGGCTGCGCTTCGAGCGCGGGCGGAGCAGGGGAGGGGGCGACCGGCGCCGTGGATGTACTCATGCGTCCCCCTCGCCCCAAAACTGATGCCCGGTTAAATGAATAAACGCATCCTGCAGCGTCGGTTTGCCCAGCGTGACGGTGCTGATCTCGTCGGGAAAGGCGTCGACCAATTCCCGCACCAGATCGTGTCCGTCGGCACGTTCGATCCGCAGCCTCCCGCCGACGATGGCCGACTCGACGTCGAACCGCGTCGCGATTTTCTCGGCCAATTCCGCCGGCATCTCCGACTGAATCGTAATGCAATCGCCGCCGACATGCGCTCGCAACTCGGCCGGCGGTCCTGTCGCGACCAGACGCCCCTTATCCAGGATCGCCAGCCGGTCGCAGTGTTCGGCTTCTTCCATCAGGTGCGTGGTCACGACGGCGGTCACGCCTTCATGGTCCCGCAGGTCGCGTAAGTACCGCCACAAATCGTCGCGGGCCCCCGGATCCAGTCCCGTGCTCGGTTCGTCCAATAACAACAGCCGCGGTTGGTGCAATAGCCCCTTGGCGATTTCTACCCGGCGCTGCAGCCCCCCCGATAGTGAGGCGATCCGGTCCCCCGCGCGGTCGGCAATCCCCAAGCGGCCTAAGAGCACGTCGATTCGCTCGCGCAACGCGCCGCGCCGCATTCCGTAAAGATGTCCCTGATGCAGCAAGTTTTCCCTGACCGTTAGCACGCGGTCCAGGCTGGGGGATTGAAACACGACGCCGATCTGCCGGCGGACGTCTTCTTGCCTTGCAGCGACGTCGGTGCCGAAGATTTCCACCCGACCGCTCTGAATCGGCAGCAGCGTGGACAGCAACCGGAACAATGTTGTTTTGCCCCCGCCGTTAGGGCCAAGCAGCCCGAACAGTTCCCGCCGGGCAACTGAGAAGGAAATGTCGCTCAGAGCAGCGTGGTCGCCGTACCGGTGGGTCAGTCCATGAATGTCTACCGCTTGTGGCTCGGGCATCAGTGACCGCCGCCGTCCTCCGCCGCATCATGGTCGTGGTCGTGTTGATCGTGGTCGGCACTTTCGTCGGCGGCCTGCATCTCTTTCTCGAGCAGCGTGTTTTGCTGCGGTACGTCCACGTCGTAATAGTGAATGCCGATGTCCGACGCCAGCGCAAACGGAATCGCCAAGGCCAGCACCGTAGTCGGCAGCAAAATGATGTACTTCCAGCCCCCCTCGAATTTCAGGTGCATGAAGTACCGCATGACGTATGACGCCTTAAAACAGGCGATCAACAGCACCACCGCTGCCAACGCAGTGAGGTTATAGAGTCGTCGAATGTCCATCACGTCGGCGATGACCGACGCCACCGTAAAAATGCAAAGGTACCCGAAGATCCGCCAGTAATTGACGTGCGGATGGTCGTGATGTTCTTCGGTCATGGGAGGACTTTCTTCAAATGCACAGGCGCCGTGCCTGAACTCACCGCTGCGGTGAAATGTCTGCTTCTGTTAATTCTAACTCAAACCGGCTCAAAGACACTAAATAATATAAATCAGCGGGAACAGGAAGATCCAAACCAGGTCCACGAAGTGCCAATACAGGCCCGAGTTCTCTACGAACAACTCGTGCTGCGAACTCAGTTTACTGCCCAAGCCGAGTAGGATGATGAACAGGGCCATACCGACCAACACGTGCAGCGCGTGAAACCCGGTCATGATGAAGTAGCAGGAAGCGAACAAATTGCCGAACTTGATGGGGTGCGGTACGTGCACCGAACCGAACACGTCCGGAAACTCCTTGTGCAGCCGCTCGACTTCCTCGACCAACGTAGGCCCTGCTGCGGTTGGTTTGGCATGTTCCGTCTCCGTCGCCGCTTCTCCCTCGCCGTGCTCGTGCTTTAGCCCCAGAGCAATTGTGCCCGCCTTGATGCGGTCGTTGACGGCCCGCGCCGCGTTGGCCGCCGGTGTTTTGGCCTCCACCACCTTTTGTTGTTCTTCAATCTGTTTCTGTAGTGCGTCGGCGTTGCGGCCCTGCTTTTGCAGATCCGCCATCTGTGATTCCAGCTGCTTCAATTTCTCCGTGGCATCCACAATCCCCGTGGCGGCCATCAGGTCCCGGCCGGTAAAGTTGAGCGCCTGAGCGTCGGTCTCCGGAATTCGGCCGGGGAGAATGTTGTGCTCAAATTTTCCATAGTATTCAAACGCCTTGATGCCCAGAAACACAAACGCCAGCATCAACGTCACGAACAGCCACTTGCGAGCGGCGTCGAAGTTCTTATTACGCATCCCTTCCAACGCGAACACCACAGCCACGCTGGAACAGATCAACACGAACGTATTCGTCCCGCCGGCCCAAATGCGGATATGCGTCGTCTCGGCATTCTCCGGCCAGCCGGGCGAACCGATTCGCAGCACGATGTAGCTGCCGATGAAGGCCGTGAAGAACATGATTTCCGTACCGAGAAACAGCCACATTCCCAATTTCCCGTTGGGAATATCGACTCCCATCTTCAGCGGCGGATGTCCGGATTGATGCGACATGAATTCTACTTAACCGTTTTCAACTGTTTCCAAAAACCACTGTGCAGACAGCCCAAGATCGCCGCTGCGGATCAACTCAATAAATGCAGGTGTTCGCCCACCATCGCCAGCCAGACCGCCGGCAAGTACGCGAGCGAGGCCATCAGTAACTGCCGGGCGGTGCGAATCGATTCGTCGATGCAAAAACGAACCGCCGTCCACAGATAGACCGCTCCAAAAAACAAGGCGACTGCGAGATAAATATCTCCCGCCAGCCCCATACGACCCGGCAACAGGCTGACTGGCAGCAGCACCAGAGCATAGCCCACGGCGACAAACCCGGTCACCTTTTTGCGGCGGTCGATGGCGGGGATCATCCGCAGTCCGGCGCGGCGGTAGTCGTCGCGATACAGCCAGGCAATCGCCATAAAATGCGGAAACTGCCACAAGAACAAGATCGCGAACATCATGAACGCGTTGAAGTCCAGACTCCCGCCCGAGGCGGTCCAGCCCAGCACCGGCGGCAACGCGCCCGGAACCGCACCCACCGCCGTATTTAACGACGTCACTCGTTTCAACGGGGTATATATGAGCGTGTAAGCCAAATAGGTTGCCGCAGCCAGCGTGGCGGTTAAAGGGTTCACAAACGCCGCCAGATAGACGCAGCCGACGATACCGCTGACGATCCCCAGCGCGAGTACCTCGCCGGCAGCCAACCGTCCCGAGGGGATCGGCCGCGAGACCGTCCGGTCCATTTGGGCATCGGTGTCTCGCTCATAATATTGATTCACCGCGCTGGATCCGGCCGCGACCAGCGCGATACCCAACAATGCATTCGCGAGCGTCCAAATCTGAAATTCTCCGTCGCCCCCCAACAGGAAGCCGGCGGCGACGGAAATCAATACGAAAAATGAAATTCGCGGTTTGCAGATTTCAACGTAATCCGACAGCCGATCAGCCCATGTACGTCGCAGAGGAAGCGCCGCCACCGATTCCGATCCGGCGTAGCTCGTCGCTTTCGCGGTGGTGCTGCTCATCGCACGCCTCCTGACAATTTCAGCGCGGGCGGGCGAAGTAATGACTCACCGGTGGCCGCCGACGCGGACTTGGTCCGCTGGTGCAGCGCACAGAGCCGCGCGGCACGCAGCAGCAGATTCACCGAAACCATAAACGTCAGCAAACCGACGACAAAGTGTGCGGTACGGAATACCACCTGCGGCAGCGAGCCGTCGACGACCAAATAACTGCCGAATCCGAACTTGGTCACCCAGGCCCCACAGCCGAGAGCGATCTGCACAATGAGCAGCACCGCCAGCCAATGCGCCGGTTTCCAAACCCAGGGCTGTTTGTCGGCTCGCGCCGCCCAGACCGTCAGCGAGATGACCACCAACACCACGGCGGCAAAACCCAGATGCTGATGCGGCCACCAGCCGAGATGCCTCAGCAATCCGCCCAGGACATATTGTACGAACAACACAGCCATACTGGCCGCCGCTAGGGCGCGTAAGCGGCGAATGTTGTGCGGCGCGTCCATCTCCCCGGCATTCATCCAACCACGGCTAGTGAAAAGCGCCACGCCCGCCATGAAGGCGAAGACCAGATTGGCAAAGCTGCCGTGCAAAAACGCGAGTCCGAGATTATCGAGCAAAACGCGTTGCCCACCCAGCAGCCCTTGCGCAATCACGCACAACAACACTGCCACGCCGCACCAACGGACCCATTTGCGCGTATCACACGACCAAAGGATTGCCGCCAGCGCGATGCTGAACAATCCGATCAACATGCCGGCCAGACGGTGGCCGTGTTCGAGAAATTTGTCGCCGGCCGATTTGAGCCAGGGATAGGTCAGCATGCCGTGCCCGTCAGACGAGGGCCAGTCGGCGAAAGCCATACCGGCTTGCATCGTCGTCACCAACCCTCCCATCACAATCGGCAATAGGGCCACGCATGCCGTCAGCACGGCGAAGCGAAACACCCAGGGTTGATAGACGGCCGATTTCATGATTCAAAACGTGGTGACGAAATTAGAAGAAACGAATACTGAGCGACATTCAAACGGGACCACAATCCCAGCTACGCGGTACTTGGTGCCGGCGCGGGGCGGGGCGAGATGTACTCCGTCTGCGGCAAATAGTCTTTGTCGGTTTCGGGCGAGGAATATTCGTACGGTCCGCGATAGACGATCGGAATCGATTCGAAGTTGCCGTGCGGCGGAGGCGAAGGCGCGTCCCACTCCAGTCCGTTGGCATGCCAAGGATTGCGGCCGCATTTCGGGCCCCAGAACATGCTGTAGAAGAAGTTCCCCAACAACAGAAACTGGGCGAATCCCATCAGCAGCGCCGAATAGGTCATGAACTGGTTCATCGGCAGCAGATGCTCCAGGTAGGGATAGTTATACGGATCGGCCAGTCGCCGCGGCATGCCGGCCACCCCCAACAGGTGCATCGTAAAGAACGTTCCATTGAAGCCGATGAAGGTCAGCACAAAGTGGATTTTGCCCACCGTGTCGTTCATCATGCGGCCGAACATTTTTGGGAACCAGAAATGAATTGCACCGAAAACACCGAACAGCGTCGCGCCGAACAGAACATAGTGAAAGTGGGCCACGATGAAATAGGTGTCATGGATGTACAGGTCGACCGGCACCGCCGCCATGAAGATCCCGCTCAAACCTCCGACGATGAACATCGAAACGAAAGCGATCGCATTGAGCATCGGCGTCGTAAAGTGCAGATGGCCGCCCCACAGCGTTCCGATCCAGTTGAAGGTCTTTACCGCCGAGGGAAGGGCGATCATCATCGTCGAGACCATGAACGTCATGCCCAAGGCGGGATTCATGCCCGAGGTGAACATATGGTGGCCCCACACGATGAAGCCCAATCCGGCGATGGCGCTCATCGAGTACACCATCGGCTTGTAACCGAATAGCGGTTTGCGGGCAAACGTGCAGAGAATGTCCGAGACCATCCCCATCGCGGGCAGCAACATGATGTAGACCGCCGGGTGCGAATAAAACCAAAACAGGTGCTGCCACAACAACGGCTGCCCGCCCCCGATCGTGGGATCGGCGTTATTCACAACAAGTCCCGCCGGGACAAAGAAACAGGTTCCCATCGTGCGGTCGAACAGCACCATGAACCCCGCCGCCGTCAGCACGGGCAGGGCAAAGGCCTGCAAAATCGCCGTGATGAACATGCCCCAAATCGTCATCGGCATGCGGAACAGCGTCATGCCCGGAGCACGCATGTTGATGATCGTGGTCATGTAGTTCACCGAACCCATCATCGATGAAACACCGACGAAGGTGACAGCCAACAGCCAAAACGTCTGCGCGGGACCGGAGCCAGGTGCGGCCGATATGATGGCCGACAGGACCGGATAGGAGGTCCAACCCGCAGCGGGTCCGGCGGTCACCCCGCCGATCACGAAACTGATGCCGAAACAAAAAATCGCCGGCCACATGAACCAATAGCTGAGCATGTTCAACGTCGGAAACGCCATGTCGTCAGCGCCGATCTGCAGCGGAATCAGAAAATTCCCGAATGCCCCCGCCAGCACCGGAATGATGACCAAGAAGATCATCACCGTGGCGTGCATCGTAAACAGCATCGTATAAAACTCAGGCGAAATGATGCCCCCCTGTTGTTGGAAGACCTCGAGATCGCCGGCGATCGGCATCCATTGCCAGGGAAAGGCCAATTGCCAGCGGACCCCCAGCGCCAAGGCTCCGCCCACCATGAGCATCAACATCGTGGTGATTAGAAACTGAATGCCGATCACTTTGTGGTCGGTCGAGAAAATGTATTTGCGGACGAATCCGATTTCGTGATGTCCCCCGTGCGCGTGATCGTCGTGCGAATGGGCGCCGGGTGTGTCGTGGGTCGCAATACTCATGTCTCATTCCTCGTCGCTTTGGGCGACAGCATTTTCCGCGTCGGCTGGATAGCCGTCGTCGTTCATTTTTTCCTGCAGAGCTTTCAAGTACGCCTCGTAATCCTCTTCGAGTTCGACGGTCAACTCGCCCTGCATCTTATAGTGCCCCCAGCCGCACAGTTCTTTGCAGACGATCTCGAATTTGCCCACCGCGTTCGATCGAAACCATACGGGAATCACCAAGCCCGGCACCGCGTCCTGCATCAGTCGCAAATGCGGCAGGCCGAAACTGTGCTGTACGTCGTCGCTACGCAGGCGAATCATGACCGGTTGACCCACCGGCACGTGCAGGTCATTGACGGTATACAGATCGTCCGGTTGCGGCTGCGCCAGCAATTTTTTGCCCGGAGCGGGATAGCGGATCCGCCATTCAAACTGCCGGGCGGTGACCTCGGCGATGGGATCTCGCGACGCCTGCTCGGGAAACTTGCTCATCACGCGAATCCGCGCCAGCACGTCCATTTGGTACAGCGAAATGAACAACAGAATAATCGCCGGCAAGATCGTCCAGATCACCTCTAGATTGTGACTGCCGTGGCTAAACCAAGCGCGGCCCGGCTTGACGTCCGATCCCTTCCAAAGGACATAGCCCAAGGCGAACTGCGTGCCAATGAACACCACCGTGGTGATGATCAGCAGCAAATAGAACAAATCGTCGATCTGTTGGCCCAACTCCCACGGCGCGATGCTGGGAAACCACCAGCCGTTCGCCGGCGAGACCCAGCATAGCCAAATGGCCAGGACCGGCCAGAACATAAAAAACAGGCACCAAAACTTTCTCACGTCTCTCGCTCCCTGACTGGGGGCTTCGTTCGACGGCACACCGTCCAATTGCCGGGTCGCCCCGTTGGATTATTTCACAGTATGCTCAGCAACCGTCTTCTCCGCCGACATGTCACCGTGCCAGCTGTTCTCGTACGGCAAACTCAGCACGTAGTTCACCAAATCCCAAATCTGCTCGTCGGTCAATGAGGTCCCGAAACCGGGCATCACCGCCCCTTTGATTCCCGCATAAATCCGGCGATAAAGGTCAATCGGCCGCCGCCCGCCTCGATAGATTCCCGTATGCAAGTTCCGCGGCTGGATCGGCTCCCCCCAATCGTCATACAACCCCGGCTTGTCATAGGTCAGCGTCGAACCGGGAAGCTGCTGATAGGCCTCCGTCTGGCTGCCGTTTCCGTAGCCCTGCATGCCGTGGCAGTCGGAGCACTTGGCGTCTTTGGATATGAACAAGGCACGGCCGCGGGCGATCGATTCCGCTGTCGGCTCCGGCCGCGGAGTTTTGGGCCAGACCTCGACGTCCGGGTTATCCGCCCGCGCCCAGTCTTCGGCCAGAATCGTCGCCACGCTGTCGGACAGTTCCGGCAGTCCCTCGCTCACCTCCTCTTGCGACTCGAATTCTTCAATCGCTTTTGCCCGCGTCAGCCCCTCTTCATTCCGCAGACGCTGCTCCAGGTCGTCTTTGCCGCCTCCCAATACTTTGAGTTCGCCGCCGAGCCGGATTTCGTACTCGCCCCGCGAGGATAGAAACAGTACATAAGCAATCACCGCGTCCATGTCGTCGCCGATCAATTTCAACTTGAACGACGGCATGCTCGTCCCTTGAATTCCCTCGTACAACGTCCGGCGAAAATCGCGGTGCGCCGCCTTTTCCGTCGAAATCGTCGATGTGAATTTGAATTTACCTTGCCGATAGTCCCGGGGCAGGGGATTGAGGTACTGCGCCGTGGGACCGTTGCCGTCACCGCTCACCCCGTGGCAGTGCACGCAATGCTTCATGTACAAATTCCGCCCACGCTTCAACAGCCAGCCCTTTTGCTTGAGGACGATCGTCACACTGTCTTCGGGGGTCAGCTTGGCTTCAATCGGAGGGGTGACGTGCAGCGTTCCCGACTCAGGATCGAAGCTGGAAATCTTGTGCTCCGTCTCGTTGCCGATTCGCAGCACCGAACCTTCAAAGTCGACTTCCAATTCGTCTTCCGAGTTGACTCTGACCACCCCCTTGGCCCCCTCGTCGAATCCAACGACGTTGACGGTCACTGACTCTTCGTCGCCATAATCGATCGGGAACTTCAGCCACGCCACCAGTTCCTCGGGCGTTCCGAAGTTCTCGTGAAGTTCGGTTTCGACAATCTCTTTCGCCGGTGGGATCAACTCGTCCGTCGTTTTATTGAGCACAAACTCGGACTTGAAATCGCCGCAGCCCGCGATAACTGCGGTCAGCAATGAGGCAGCCGAGAGAAGCACGAATCGGGGTTTCACAACAACGACCCTTAAAATGACAATTGTCCGGCAACGAACTGCTGCCGTCTGATGAAATCGTGACCGTCTTTAAAATCTATTGACCGGTGGTCAGCGCGAGGACCTTGGAAGGGGGCCCGTTGAACTGTGCAAAAGCCTTTGCATCAAAGGCCAATGATTCTTCGGCGTATTTACCCGCTTCGACGGTGACCTTGAGCTCCTTATTCAAATAGCCCGGCGTCTCCTGCCAGATGGTGAATTCGTATTCTCCCGGAGGCAGGTCGGGAATGGCGAACTTACCGTTCTCATCCGTCGCAGCGCAGAACGGGTGATCCAGCACCAGGTGGTAGGCCAACATCCACGCGTGCAAGTCGCACACCACCTTGACCGGCACCGGTTCGGGGCGGCGATACAGCAATTTGACGCCCACGCGGTCGTCCGCGGCAATCGCGGAATTGAACCCCGGATTGCGGAACGGATTGGTGTGCGTGTTGTGCACGATTGGATCACCGTTTTTGACCAGTATTTCGCGCCCGGCAAAGACGATCAGGTTGTGCGGGATGAAGACGCAGTGCTTCTGGTCAAACGTCAACGGGTCCGATGGCGGTCCACCCTTAAACCCTTTGGGTTTCTTGCGGAGATAGATAAACACATTCTTAACGCCGTTGTTCTCTTGATTGACGATCAAGGATTGATCCGGGATGGCTTCGGCTCCACAGACGGCGGGGTCTTTGGGAGCCGCCCCTTTGGCGTACAGGTTCTTGGGCTTGGGGGCCTCTCCCTTATACGTGATCACCCCGGAGAATCCGCCCGTCCCGTCGGCCAACTTGGGCCGTCCTTCCGCGTCGAGGTCCTCTTTGGGCTCCGCTTTTTCGGATTCCGCTGCGGCGGGAGCCGGTTGGGGGGCCAGCGCCACTTCGGTTTTCGGTGCCGGTTTTTCGGTCGCCGGTTCTTGAGGCGCGGGCTGGGCCGGTTCCTTCTTGGCAACGACCAGCTGCTCGGGCTTCGGTTGCGCGGCGGCCGGTTTCTCGGGTGCCGGTTTGGTCTCGGCCGGTTTGGCCACAACGGGCTTTTGGACCGGCGCCTGTTCGGCGGCGGCCGGCTCTTCCGCTTTGGGGGTCGTTTTCTGAGGAGCGGGCGTTGTCAGCTCCACGTCGGGACCGACGTCGCGCCGAGCAAACATGGCCGTCGACGGCTTGCCCGTGCCGAAGTCGCTCAGCTCCACATGATGCCCGCCGCTTTCGTTGGAATTACACCCGGCCGCCAGGCAAACACCGCTTAGCAACACAGCGCCCGCGGCAACGAACCGCGCGGAGTAACGACGGGAATGAGGTTTCGAATTCATAGTTGAGTCTCCTGGAATCGGCACGATGACGGTCGCCGTCTCGTTCACGCGGGCGACAGGCCATTCGATTGCACTACAGGTTGAATTTGTCGGGCGAGTAGGTCGTTTTCGAAGGATCCAAGGTTGTCGTTTCGTCCGGCGCAATGGTCACTTCCAATTTGCGGTCCAATATGCCCGCGCGTTCCTGCCAAACGATAAACTGATGTTTCCCCGCCGGCAGCCCTTTGATCGTGAATTTGCCATCGGCGTCAGTGATCGCGTAATACGGGTGGTCGACAGGAAAGTGGTAAGCTTTCATCCAACTGTGATAGTCGCACGTCACCGGGATCGGTTGGCTCTCGGGACGCGTGTACTTCACCGGAATACCCTCCCGGTCATTGGCTTTGACCGCCTGATTGAATTGCGAGTTCCGCGTGGGGTTCGTGTGCGTGTTGTGGGCGATGCTATCGTCGCTCTTGACGAGCACAGGCTGATTCAAATCAACGCGAATCGGCAGGATGTGCGGCATGAACCGGCACCCCTTTTGGTCAAAGATTGCCGGTTCGACTTCCGTCTCCCCTGCAGGCTCCGTCAACTCCGGTTTGATATGGCGGGGCGTTTTTGCCAAATAGACCACGACGTTGCCGATCCCCTTGGATTGCGGATTGACCTCCAGCGTTTCATCAGGCACGGACTCGGCCGCGCAGACGGATGCGTCTTTCACTGCACCGTCCCCTTCACTGACAAGCGGGGGAAATGTCGGCGGCGTGCCGTTGAACACGACCTGGCCGCTGAGGTCGCCGTATCCGGCCACTTCCGTTTGCTCGGCGGTGTCAGCCGATTCCTCCTCTTCCCCTCCGGCGGACTTGATGGTCACGCTCACTTCAGGCGGCGAGGGAAACTTGCAACCCGACAGAGCGATCGCGGCGATCACCCCCATGGCACACCAAGCCGAGGATCGTACTGTAAGACAACTGCGTTTCGGCATGTTATTGGCCCCCCGCCGGTTCCGGCGCAGTCTGGCCTCCGGCGATTTTTTCATGATTTTCCATCAATCGCTGATAGTTCATCAGCGCGTCGCGAATCGCCCGCGTCTGTTTGTCCCCCTCGCCACCAAAGTATTGCGGGAACTGCGGCTGGGACTTTTTGAAGTTCTGCGGCATCGCGGTGTAGGGCGTGATCCACTTGGGATTGAAAATCCACAACAGCGTCCAGTCAGGCCGCAACCGCGCTTGGACGCGGTCCAAATTCGGCCCCCGTTTGTCTTTGGGATCGGTCGAGGAATACTCCATGCCGCCGAACTGGTGACACTTCACGCACAACCCGTCCGGACGCGGGATGTTGAACAACTTCCAGGCCTCTTCCAAATAATGCGGATACATCGCGTCCTGCTTTGTTAAATACGGAGGATCTCGTTGCGGAATGTCTTGATAGGGATACTCCACCCCGTCCACCGCCGCAAAGTAGTTGGCCAGGGTTTGGGCCTCTTCGTCGCTCATATTAAACTTGGGCATCCGCAATATGGTCGAAAACCGCAGACGATCCGGATTCTTTAAGAAGTTGTACAACCAAGGCGTCTGTACCTTGATCCCCTCCTTATATAAGGGCGGGGGCGACATTTGCCAGGCGTCGGCTTGTTGCAGTTGCCCGTCCTGCTCGATGAGGTAATCCACCAAGAACCGAGCGAATTCTCCGCCCCGGCCCTGGTTGGCCGAAACCAATTGCCGCGCCGGGACCAGCATCGGTTCCGACGGCAACAACAGCTTCTCACCCACTTGCAGCGGCTCCCAAATCTGGAAAGCGTATTCCTGTTCCTCGATCGGCAGTTCCGGATCGGGCGTCAATGTCGCCATGCCGTGGAAACTGACAATCGGCAGCTCTCGCGCCTCGCTGTCCTCGGTTTCCGGCATATACAATTGCTTGCCGGTCTCTCCCTGGTGAACCGGCGTCAACTTGTACAACAATTCCAGCGCTTCTTCGTATTCCCCGCTGGTGTCGGTTGCAAACAGCTCCTCGGCGTCCACGGCGGCCAAGATTTCAGGCATCTCGACGATGTGGCAGCCGGTGCAGTTGTACTTCTTCAGCAGCCGTTCCCCCTCCAACCGGTCCTTGGCCGGTCCGCTCGGCGTGTAGACGTATTGCTCGGCCGGCGGACTCGCCACCAGCCCCAGCAGAAACGTCACGACCGCTTCGTTTTCTTCCTCGGTCAGCGGAAACTTGGGCATCCGCAGCCGCTCGTCATATCCCTTGGTTTCGATCTTGCGAAAATCATAGCTCCGCGGGGCACGCAGCTTCTGCCAGGCGAAACCGGGACGTCCGTGGTGATTGATCTCGTCGTAGAAATATGCGACCGCCAGTTCCGTTTCTGGGTTCTCGTTCTCCGGGAAGCTGTCGTTCTTGGCGTTCAAAATCGCCAGTTCAGCACGCTTTTGGGTGCTGGTACCGTTCGGCTCTCCAAAGTTATGCAGATATTCCGAAATGTGCTCGAACGCCAATTTGGACGGATCTTTCCGCCCCCAGTCCTGCAGCGCCGTCCCGATCGGCCGCGCGTCCTCGAAACCGGGGATGTCATGGCACCCGTAGCATCCGTAGCGGGAGATCGTCCGCCGGCCCACGTAACGCAGCTTCATCTCTTCGGTGATCTTTTCACCGAACAGCTCGATCTCGTCCCCTTTGATGTTCTCTTCGGTCATGTTCGAGGGCAGCTTGCCGTCGATCATTGCTGCCTGGGCCGATCGCATCGTGATCGCCTTGGCCAGATACATCTGTACCAATTCATCAAGAGCCGACGTCTCCGGATCCATGCCCGGCCCGTTCCATTCCAACAGGCCGAAGTTTTTCGAGCCGCCCTGTTGCAGATAGGCAGCAATATCCGCCGCCGGGTCGATCGTCACCCCCTCTTTGACTTCGGGATCTAAGAATAAGTCAGGCATTTTTGTGCGGGCGTGATAGTGGTCTGGTTGGCGGATCCAGGTATACAGCCATCCAAACCCAGCTTCCCCGGGCAGCAACTTCTCGTGCACCTTCGTCAGGTCCGGACCGAAGTCGGCGTCACTCTTGGGAAAGTCAGCATGCTTGTGGCAATTCAGACAGCCCCGGGTGGCGAATGCGTGTTTGCCCCGTTCCGCGTCCGGTTCATACCCTTCGGCCGGCGAAAGTTCCTCGAAGTCTTCCGAGCGATCCATGAGAAAGGCGACGATCCCTGCGATTTCCACGGGGCCGTACTTCTTGGCCATCTCGTCCTGTTGGTTCGAGAGGTGGAAGAACTGCGGCATCCGCGTATCGGGGCGGTACCGCTTTGGCTCTTCGACCCAATACTGCGCCCAACTGGTAGTGACCTTTGATTTTATGTGCCGCAACGACGGGCCGACTTTTCGCAGCGTGCCGGGCACGGCGTTGGGGTCGGCGGCGATTTTTTCCGCCTGCTCGGGCGTATTGGGCTCGAGCCGGAGGTCCGGACCGATCGATTTGAGGCCGTCATATCCGCGGATTTCGTGGCAGCCGAAGCAGCCCATTTTCAAGACGATGTCATAGCCCTTGACTACCTTCGGAGCGCTCGTGCCGAATTGCGGATGTTCGTCGAGTTCCGTCACGCCGTGGTGGCACTTCAGACACGTCGATTCCTGGAATCTGTCGGGAAACATCGGGTTTTCCCAGAAGTGGTTGTGGAAGTAACTGTACTCCTCTTTCCACTCTTCAGCGATCAGCGGATTGTTGGGTGTGTGCGACGCATTTTGAAAACTGGTTCCCGATCCCTGTCCGTCGTGACAGATCGTGCATCCGAACTTGGCCTGCGGGTGCGGGCTGGCCGCGGTCAAAAACAGGTCCGTCCGCGGATGCGTCGAGAACGGGTGCGGGTATTCGTCATGCGGAAATTCCGGCACGTTGCCCGCCGCCACGCGGTCGCTCGCGAGGTGGCACGAAATGCAGCGGTCGAACCGCGGCACGTCCTTCATGCCCCCCAGGTTGATCTTCAGATCCGGCAGCCAAATCTGGTTGATTTTGGTCGTGGGATTCAAATCCAACAACGGCAAGTTGACGATCTGCTTTTTGGTGCGGGCCACGATCGACTCGGGCTCTTTGGCCAGCCGGTCGCTTCGAATGCGGTCATACTCCTTAGTGTGGTCCTTGAGTTTCGCTACCACCTCGTCCAACTCGGAATTCAATTCCCGCAGCGCGGCGTTCTTCTGGTTCAGCGCCGCCGTCGTCTCCTCCAGCTGGCGCTCCATGGAGGCGACCGTCTCTTGCACATCGTCGAATACGCGTTTGAGTTGTTCGCGCCGCTCTTGCGGTTCGTTGTCGCGGACCGCCAGGTCGTAATCCGCGCGGGCCTTGTCGCGCTCGGCGCGTTTAAACTTCACCTCGCGGCTCAGTGCCAACTCGACCGTTTCCAGGTCGGCAATGTCCCTTTTCACCGCGTCGATTTCCGACTGCTTCTTCGCGAGATTAGCTTGCGCGGCCTGCTTCTCTTTAATCAATGCTTCTTCACGTTCGACGTACGCCGCATCGGCGATCAGTCTTTCTTCCCGTTGAGCGCGCTCCGCGTCTAGTCGGGAAAACTCGCGTTGGTAGACCTTCCACTCATCGTCGTAGTCGGCCATCAGCATCAGCACGGTGGCGACGGTGAGCACCAGCGTGCTGACGGCAAACACGACGTGCATGCGACGCGGACTTCGCCAGAATTCTTCGTTAGCCGGCATGGTCTTCCAGACTTTCGTTTTCAACAATCCGCCGCCCCGCCTCGATCGGCGGCGCCGCGGAAATCTCATATCGTTTTCAAGGCAACCGGACGGCGATGAATCCTCCCCCGTCGACCGGCATTGCGGAGTTAAATATTAAAGAAATACTCAGGGATGGCGACGATGTACTTCAGGTTAAAGCTCCACCGCAGCAGCATCTTGATCGGCAAACAGGCCATGAACAAAATTAAGTTCGCCAATACGAAATAGCGGATGAAACCCATGTGTTGGAAAAACTTGCGGAAGATCGTCACCGCCATCAGCGGCGGCAGGACGATCAAATAGGCGCCCACCAATAACAGGCCCGGAAATTCACGCAAGAAAATCGTCCAAAACTGATCCCAACTGCTGGCACCGGCC
>CALFYU010000726.1 GCA_937952455.1 uncultured Planctomycetaceae bacterium | reverse complement strand
CGACCTGGATCGAACGCGCTTTCACGTACACTAACCCGCTCCCGTTTGACATAGGTGTGGTCGCTGAACGGATCGTAAATGACGTCGGTCCGGTGATCTTCCCCCACGATGGGGTTTTGAGCCTTGGCCTCGGCCGCCATGTGGCTGATGCCCCCCAAGATCGCCACGCCCAAGATGATTTGCAAAGCCTTCATGATTTCTCCCCTTGTGTCTCGTTTTCTGAGTTTTCCCCGCCGCCGTTTTGCGTTCGTGACCATCACGATTTGTTTGGCGACCCCTAATGATTTCCGACGTTTCGCACGTTTGGTCGTTTTCACTGCCGGATCTGTAAGGGGAATAACGCAAGCAGCGCGCCAACAAGCCGAGACGGGGACGCAATTCACCTAATGCGTTACGAGGAAAAGCCTTACAGATTCGCACCTAAAATACGCCGACCAGGCACTGCGCCATCAAACCGATTTGCATGTAGTCATTTAGAACCTAAGAGAAGTGCAATTATGACTACAGCTCTACGATTTTGCAGAAGCGGAGCCGCTGACTTTCGAGCTTGTGCGAGGGCATTAGCCGACGATGTGCGGCAACAGCCGGGCGATGTTGCGGGCGTCGTCGATGCCGCGGTGATGCGTGCCCACCAGTTCCAGCCCCACTCGGGCCAGCGCCTTGGCCAGCCCCAGCCGCCGGCGAATGCCCAGCCGCTCCGAAAAACGGGCCTTGAGATTCAGGTGGCCATCGCCGAACGGATAGGCCGCTCCGTGAAAACGGCAGTCCTGCAGCAGTTGCTTCCGGTCGTAGTCGCCCCACGAGCAAAACAGGACCTGCTCAAAGCCCGCCGACCATTCGGCGAATCGTGCGAAGGCTGGCGGGAAAGTGTCGGCAGAGTCGACGTCGGCTTGGGCAATCGACGTCAACTCGCGGCAAAACGTCGACAGCCGCGGGTGCCGTATGGGGCGAATGAAGGATTGAAACTCCCCGACCGGCTGCAGTTCGCCAGCGTTGACCATCACCGCGCCGATTTCGATGGTTTCCATCTCCTCGCGCGGCAGCGACCCGTCGTTGTTACAGGTGGCTTCCAGGTCGACGACGAGATAGTGTTGCGGGTGGAGCATTACGTTCAATTTCAACCGTCGATGCGCCGCGTCAATTGGCCCAACTGCTGCTCAAGACGCTGCCGGGTGATTTTCGCGTTGATTTTGTCGCTGAGTGCGTGGCACATTTCCAGAAAGCAATCGGCGGCGCGGTCCTCGCTAAGATCGTGGGCCGAGACCTTTCGCAGAGCCCCCTGCCGCAAGTCGGTTACCTCATCCAGCAGCTTCTGCAGTCGGCCGAGGTCGTCGCTGCCCGGTTTTTGATCGAGGTCAACCTGACGCCGTTCGATCTCCAACAGTGATTTGATGCACTGATCCAGCCAGTGTTCCTTGCGGCGGCGGATTACCGTCCGGTACCAGCGGAACAACAAGAAGACAGCAATCAGCGACGACACCAAAAAGGAGCGCATCCCCTCGGTCGCTTCGACAAAATCGGTCGGCAACAGCGGTTTCAGCTCCGGGTCGTAGTATGCCGAGGCACCGGGGTGTAAAGGAAACTCCGGCTTGTGCATGGCAAATTCTTTGCCGCCGTCAACGAGATCGCCCAGTTCATTTCGCAGCAGAAAATCTTCGGAAAGAAAAATCCGCGTGACTTGCTCCACGAGGTCGGAGTCGACCCCCTCGTGTGTCAGAAGTTGCGCGCGGACTGATATCGTCTTGACGTCCGCCGGGGGAAAAGGCACAGGATACGAATCATACATGCCGGCCGGAATTGTATACAGCGAGGGCAAGATCACCTTGCGGGTCAGTGCTTCGGCGTGGGGAATCGCCAGCAAGTCGCAAGTCTCGTCCTAGGCCAATTCTTCCAGAATCTCCGCATGCATACCGAGCGTCACAAAGGCTGCGTCCAACTCACCCGACTCAAATTGTTGGCGAACATCGACAAAACTCAAATACTGCGGATCGATGTCCGTCTCGTCCAAACCGAATTGCTTGAGTAACAACCGGCTCATCGCATAGTCGCCGGAAGTCTTCTCGCCCAGCGCCACTTTGCGTCCCACGAGATCGGCAGGCGACGCGATGCCCGAACCGCGCCGCACGAACCAGTGCGCGACTTCGGGATACACATTTGCGATAAACCGCGGTTCATCGATCTCATCGCGGGTGTGGGGCGGTTCGAGGATCCGCTCGGTTCCGGGCTGGTACAGCGCAAAATCGACGGTCCCTTCGCGGAGCATCCGCAGGTTGTCGAGCGAGCCGTGAGTCTGCTCCTGCAGTCTGACTTTCACTCCCAACTGCGACTCAATCTCGGCCCCGAGATGGGAAGCGATTGCGCCATACCGCCCCCCCTGCGGACCGGTGGCGATGACGATCGTCTCCGGAAAGGCGGTCAGGTGGTGATACGCCGCGGTAACCAGAAACGGCAATGCCAACAGCGCAATCACTATGGCGACGCCGATGAGCGTCTTTCGCAGCCTGGGGCTTGATTTGCGTCGGGTCATGGCGGTGGCAATTGCGAAATCCAGTCGTGAATGAGCCGGGTTCCCTCGTCGTCAACCTCCAGCGAACCGATATGCGGCATCCGCCCCTGTCCGTCCAGCCGCATGCGGTGATAAATCAACGACTGATCGGGATGTCCCGGCACCAACAGTTTCGCTCCCGTAATCCCAAGTGTGCCGTGCAGCGGCGGGACGTTGACCGTCTCGGTTTTGTCCAGATCGAGTTCATACATCAATTTGAAATTGGAATTGCCGCCCCCCTTGTGGCGATGGCAATGGGCGCAGTTGGCCGCCAGGTAGGATCGCGCCCGAGCTTCTAACGTGGCGGAGGGGGCCAGCGGATCAACTTGTGTCCCCAATTTTTCGGAATTCGCCGCCGGCGGATTGGAAAACAGACCTAAATGCACGAGCGTGTCGATCTGATTGGCGGTCCGCTCGGCATAGTCGTAATCCCGGTTCATCTGCAGCGTTGAGACACCGAGAATGAATCCGCCCTTTTCGTTGTGGCAGATCATGCACTCCGCCCGGCTGGGGAAATGCCAAGTCTGCTCGCGGACGCCTCCGGGAGCGCTCGCGTCACGAATTTGATAGGTCCGCTCGAGCGCCTCGGCGCCCAACAATTCCGCATCGGTCTGTTCGTCGTTCCACAAGTAGGTATAACCGGCCCATTCTCCCTCCTGCCGGGTCATGATCCGCGTTTCCAACCGGCGGAGACTTTCCGGACGACCCCGCTCCATTTCCAACGCAAAGGTTTTCACCAACACGGCCCCGTCGCCGAATTTCCACCCCCGCTCCGGCGTGTATTCGATTCGGTCATCCCCCGGCAGAGCCAGGAACCGCTCCTTGACCGCGTGGTCCGACCAAAGCGGCGAGTTAACCGAATAGGGAATGACGCCCGCCGCAGGGCGGTGATCTTTCGTCGATGCAAACAATCCGGTCTCGCTCAAACGGCGAGGGAATTCCGCCGGCGGTTTGGTTAATGGAGGCCGCGGAATCAGCCGATAGATTCGCCCCCCAACATGAGTAATCATGTACAACTCGCCCGCGTTATCCTCCCCGAAGCCGGCGATGTCCAGCGTGGTGTCGACCAGTTCATCTTTCCAGGTCACCGTCTGCCCGTCGTAACGCAGGCCCCAGATTTTTCCGGTCTCATAGTCGGCGTAGACATAAGCGCCGATTAGTTCGGGCAGTCTTGTGCCGCGATAGACAAACCCGCCGGTGATCGATCGGGATTCCCCGTGACCGTGGGCGATCACGGGGGGAATGATGGGCGTCGGTCCCCGCTCCCGTTCGGGGCGAAACGGCTGCGGACCTTCGTTGATGCTCCAGCCGTAGTTTCCGCCGCGCTGGACGAGATAGACCACTTCCCACAAATCCTGTCCCACGTCCCCGACCCACAGGTCGCCCGTCTGGCGATCAAAGCTGAACTTCCACGGTTGGCGAAAACCGTAGGCAAAAATCTCCGGCCGCGCGCCGGGCGTTTTCAAAAACGGATTGTCCGGCGGAATGGCATAGGACATCGCCGAGTGTTTCCCGTCGACGTCGATTCGCAAAATCGAGGCGAGTAGATCGCCCAGGTACTGGCCGGTGACGTGCGTGTCATTGACGTTTCCACCGTCTCCGGTGCCGATGTAGAGATATCCGTCCGGGCCAAACTTGATACAGCCACCGTCGTGCCCCCCGCTGGGGAACTCCAGAATGATATGCTCCGACGCCGGGTCGGCCACCGGTGGCGACTTCGATTTCAAAGTGAACCGTGCGATCCGCGTCCGCGGCGGTTCCGGCTTGCGCTCGGTGATGAACAAATACAAATAGCCGTTTTCGGCGAAGCGGGGATGGAACGTCATCCCGTAGACCTCGCGCTGAACGTCGAGCACCAAATCAGCCTCTGCGACTTGGGGATCATTGGGGAAGTAGAAGATCTTTCCGTTGCGGTCGGCCACGAACAGACGGTCGCTACCTGGCGCATTGGAGAGTGCGACAGCATCTTTGAGCAGCAGATTCGGAAAGGCGAGTTCGGTGACGTAGGGCGAAGGGGGATCGGGCGAACCGACGACGCGGGAGGTCGTCCAGGGGACGCGTTTTGAGATGCCTGGCAGGCGGCCTGTTTCCTGTCCCAGCAAGGCGGCCGCGAGATGGTTCAACACCAACCAAGTGATTGCAAATCCATAGCGGCTCATGGAATTCTCCCGACTGGCGGCCCTTGCCGTTTTCCGTGGCCCCACATGGTGAAAAGGATTTCTTTCGAGGATAATCGCCACGACAAGAGGGGTAAAGCGGCTCACGCGGCGACCGCAAGAGAATTCCGGACAGCTTCGTCTTGACCTATGGCCCTATATTTAAGATATTCCCGCCCGCTTGAACCGGCGATGCAATCGGCGTCGCTTAGATTTGCGGCAACCAAGGAAGGGATGTCGACATGAAGAAATGGTTGGCGGCCTCATTCATTTGCGTCTATTTGGGCGCTTTGACAATCGGTGTTGCGGCTTACACCTTCAAAGTCGGCATCTCGGCGCACCCCGCGATGTATTTCATTGTGTGGGACATGTTTTGCGGTTGGTCGGCGCATTCCACGGAAGTGCAGATCATCGC
>CALFYU010000725.1 GCA_937952455.1 uncultured Planctomycetaceae bacterium | reverse complement strand
ACATTCGAACGTTGCTCTTGACGTTCATCTTCCGGCATATGCGGGAATTGGTGAAGGCGGGCTGCGTCTATATCGCGCAGCCGCCGCTGTATCGCGTCGAACAAAAGAAAAAGAAGCGCTACGTGCAAACGCAGGAGCAGATGATGCGGGAGTTGGTCACCTTCGGTTTGGATTGCAGCACGCTGCATGCTGACGACGGTACCGTATTCGCCGGCGAACATCTCGCGCAGATCGTGGGCATGATCGCCGAACTTGAGGAGCCGCTGGAAACGCTGGAGCGGCGCGGCATTTCGTTGCGGCACCTGGCGACAGAACACCAGACGGACAAGGGGTTGCTGCCGAGGTACCGCGTGTTCCTGGGCCGCGAGCAACATTGGTTCAACGATCAGGAAGAGGTGGACGCGTTTCTTTCGAAGTGCAAGGCGGAGCGCGGCGGAGAGTTGAGCGTGGCGGACGAATCGCTCTCCGATCCAGCGGCCGGCAACGGCAACGGACAGCCGACTGGCGAAGCCACTTTGCAGGTGGTCGATTTGCACGAAGTTCGCACGATCAATCGCGTATTGACGAGTTTGGCCGGCTTTGGAATCAAGTTAGATGACTTTGTGCCGGCCGAGATTAAAGACGGGGTAACCGTGTACCCGTTTCATGTTGAACACGACGACAAGCAGACCGACGTGGCCAGTCTGCGGGAATTGCTGCCGATCCTGCGGGACATCGGTGAAAAGAGTAAGGGACTCAAATTGACGCGGTTTAAGGGGCTGGGCGAAATGGATCCCGAGGAATTGTGGGAAACTGCCATGGACGCTGAAAAGCGGACACTGTTGCAGGTCACGATGGAGGATGCCACGGCTGCGGACGAAATTTTCCGCGTGTTGATGGGCGATCACGTCGAACCGCGCCGCGAGTTCATCGAGAAGCACGCGTTGGACGTTAAGGACCTGGACGTCTGAATTTCACGGAGTAGGGCAGTTGCGGCGGGTTGGACAGCCCGCCGACGGAATTCGCGCATCGCAGCGATGGATCTCGATTTTGATCCAACGAGCATCGCTGCCCGTTTCGTAGTGCGACGTGTATCGGGGCGTTCGTGCCGTAAATCAAGGCATTGCGGCACATTCCACGGGCAAAAACCTGAGGGTTTGTACGCAGCGCCATACTGTGCGTCTGTTAACCTGCTTGCTTACGGTCCACTGTTTGGTAAGATAAATTCTTAGTTTTTCGGCCTGACCGGCCCATGAACCGTTTGTACCGAGTCAGCGTTCACACATCTGGCGCGGCAGTTGCAATACATAAAACTTTTTGGCCGCGATATCTTAACGGCTTAATCATCAATAATTTACAATCAGATGGGTGTCAAAAGGCTCGGGATCGTTGGGTTAGGGCTCTTGGGAACTGCGCTGGCAGAGCGGTTCGCAGCGTCGGGGTATTCTTTGTTGGGATATGACCTCGATCCGGCGGCCCGCGACCGATTGAAAGAGATCGGCGGTCAACCGGTTCGCTCCTCCCGTGAGGTGGCGATGGGCTGTTCGCGGATCGTACTCTGCCTGCCCAACGCCGACGTCGTTAAGAATGTCATCGCGGAGATGCTGCCCGTCGCCTGGAGTTCGACGATCCTGATCGACACTTCGACGGGGCTGCCGGAAAAGATGGTCGGTTTGGCCGAAATGGTATCTAGCCAAAACATCGGCTACCTCGATGCGACCATTGGCGGTTCCAGCGCGCAGGTTCGCGAGAAGGACGTAATCGTCATCGCCGGCGGCGACCGCAAAGCGTTCGACGACTGCGCGGAGATTTTCGACTGCTTCGCCCGGGAGACATTTCACGTCGGTCCCTGCGGCACCGGAGCCCAAGCTAAACTGGCTGTCAATATGGTCCTGGGCTTAAATCGGGCGGCGCTGGCTGAGGGACTAAAATTCGCCGAATCGTTGGGTTTGGATCCCGACGAGATGTTAAAGATCCTCCGCGCCAGTCCCGCCTATTCCACGGTGATGGACACCAAAGGTCAGAAGATGCTCACCGGCGACTTCACGCCGCAGGCCAAACTGTCGCAACATCTCAAAGACGTCCGCTTGATGCTGCATATCGGGGTCAAACATGGCGCCAAGCTGCCGTTGACGCAGATGCATAAACGGATTTTGAAAAAGGCGGAAGTTGACGGCTACGGCGATGAGGATAACAGCGCCGTGATTAAGGTTTACGAACCGTCGCCGGACGAAAAGAAAAAGAAGTAACGGCAATCTGCGCTGTGCAATCTTCTCGACCACTTTGAAACCTCGCCCGCGGTTTGGCCGTGGGTTTTTTCTTTTTTGTAGGATGCGTGCCGTGCGAATTGTGAAGGTGCTGGAACGTACGGCGGGGATGAAATCGTCGATCCGGAACTCGGTCATCGACTTTTCGCAAATGACGGCATCCTGCGTGGCGGTGGTCACCGACGTTGTCCGCGACGGGAAACCGGTGGTCGGCTATGGATTCAATTCCAACGGCCGCTACGCCCAGGGCGGCATCCTGCGGGAACGGATCATTCCGCGATTGATGGCGGCTGCGGCGGATGATTTGCTCACCGACGACGGCGGCAATCTATGTCCCTTTAAAGCGCACCGCGTGATGATGGCCAACGAAAAGCCCGGCGGGCATGGAGAACGATGCGTCGCCGTCGGGACGGTCGATATGGCGCTGTGGGACGCCGTCGCCAAGATCGCCGGCCAACCGCTGTATCGTCTGTTGGCGGAGCGCTACAACGACGGATCAGCGGATGCGCGGGTCTACGTCTATGCGGCCGGTGGGTATTATTATCCGGGCAAGGACCTGCGCGGTTTGCAGGATGAGTTTCGCCGCTATTTGGACATGGGCTACGATGCCTGCAAGATGAAGATCGGAGGAGCGTCGCTGGACGAGGATCTGCGGCGAATCGACGCGGCGTTGGAGGTGGTTGGCGACGGCAAGAATCTAGCCGTCGATGCCAACGCCCGCTTTGATGTCGAGACGGCGCTGGAGTATGCGGCGGCATTGGCTCCGTTGGGTCTGAAGTGGTATGAGGAACCCGTTGGCCCGTTGGACTACATGGGACATGCAGAAGTTGCGGCGGCATATGAAGGACCGTTGGCGACCGGGGAGAATTTGTTTTCGATGCCCGATGCTCGGAATCTGATCCGGCACGGCGGGCTGCGACCCGATCGCGACGTGCTGCAGTTCGATCCGGTGCTCAGTTACGGGTTGGTCGAATATCTGCGGACGCTGGATATGCTGGTGGAGCAGGGCTGGAGCCGTCGCCGCTGCATTCCACACGGCGGCCACCAATTCGCGCTGCACATCGCCGCCGGGATGGGATTGGGGGGCAATGAATCGTATCCCGAAGTCTTCCAACCATTTGGCGGCTTCGCCGACGGCAGCCCGATCGAAAACGGCTACATCGAATTGCCCGATGTGCCGGGGATTGGGATGGAGCTCAAAGCGGAATTGATGCCGGTGTTTGAGGAATTGGTGGCGGGGCAGGTGTGATTTGGGGCACGACGGTACTGGTGCATGCGCGCGCCGGCCGCCTATAATTGATTGGGTGATCTCATTCATCATTTTCAGAACTCGAACACATTCACGGGATGTCGGCTGATGCGTGTGCAACTGGATTACGGCAAGACCGGGCTGAGCGTGGAATTGCCCGATGAGCGGGTGGTGGGGTTGTTGCAGACTCAAGATGCGGAGCCGCTGGCGGATCCCCAAGCGGCGATTCGAGCGGCGATTGCTGATCCGATCGGAACGCGTCCGTTGGCGGAGTTGGCCCGCGGCAAACAGACGGCCTGTATCGTCGTCTGCGATATCACCCGTCCGGTTCCCAACAAACAGATCCTGCCTGAGCTGTTGTTGACGATCGAGCAGGCAGGTGTGCCGCGGGAGGGGATTACGATTCTCGTCGCGACCGGACTGCATCGTCCCAACGAGGGGGAAGAACTGGTCGAATTGGTTGGGGCGGACGTTGTCGACAACTACCGCTGCGAAAACCACCACGGCAAGGTCCTCGATGAGCATACCTATTTGGGCACGACTGAGCGGGGCGTGCCGGCGTGGATTGATACCCGGTATGTCGATGCGGAGCTAAAGATCACCACCGGTCTGATCGAGCCGCACCTGATGGCTGGTTATTCCGGCGGCCGCAAATTGATTTGCCCCGGCATTGCCGCGTTAGAGACGGTCAAGATCTGGCACGGTCCGGACTTTTTGGAGCATCCCAAGGCGGACCAGGGATTTCTCGACGGCAATCCGGTGCACGAAGAGAACACGCGGATTGCGAAGATGGCCGGCTGCGATTTCATCGTCAACGTCACGTTGGACAAAGAGCGGCGGGTGACGTCGGTTGTGGCGGGTGACATGGAACAGGCGTTTTTGGCGGGCGTGTCGTTCATCGAACAGCACGTGAAAGCGCCGCTGCCCGAGGAAGTCGACGTGGTCGTCACCTGCAGCGCCGGTTATCCGTTGGACACGACGTTCTATCAAGCGGTTAAGGGGCTGACCGGTGCACTGCCGATCGTCAAGCAGGGGGGCACGATTGTGATCGCCGCCAGTTTGACCGACGAGATCGGCAGTCCGGCATTTGCAAGTTTGTTCGACGACAATGAGTCGTTGGACATGTTCATGGAACGGATTGTAGGCAAGGATTACTTCGTGATGGACCAATGGCAACTGGAGGAACTGGCCAAGGTCCGCCGCAAAGCAAAGGTGAAATTCGTCACCGACGGCCTGCCGGCGGAGACCATCGATCGCCTGTTTGTCGAATCGGCCGACACGGTGGAATCCGCAGTTGAGTCGTCGCTGGCGGAGTACGGCCCTGATGCGCGGGTGGCGGTGATTCCACAAGGGCCGTACGTGTTGCCCACAGTTGGGGCGTGATCTTTACGTTGCTGGACCAGCCAGCGGTTGTGACCGGCAAATTTCCATCGATTGGTCCCATGATGCAGCGTTCATCGCCAACGACGCGAAGATCAAAACGCGGATGGGCGGTTCTCGCAATATCCGTCGGGCTGCTGATCGGCGTTTGGCTGGCCGTGCTGCCGGGCGTTGCGGGGCAGCCGCGGGTGGCGGAGCGGATTCGCAGGCTCAATGAACGCGGGATTGATGCGTCAGCGA
>CALFYU010000724.1 GCA_937952455.1 uncultured Planctomycetaceae bacterium | reverse complement strand
GGGCGAAACGCCGCGTCGCCGGTCCGGCCGGCGGCGGCGGTCGATGATCGGGAGCCACCGCCTCCATTGCTGGGGGAACCGTCGAAGTCGATTCCTGTTTCTTGTCCGGGGACGCGGATGACTCTTGGGCGGCAGGTTTTGTTTCTTTGGATTTGGATTTGGATTCCGACTTTGATTTCGATGAAGTTGATTCGGCCTCTTTTTCCTCCGCCGGTTCGGACGTTTCCCCCTCCAGTTCGGATTCTCCGTCCTTCCCGCCGTCGGATTCTGCCGCTTCGTCGATCGTCAGAATCACCGACCCGACTTTGATGCTGTCTCCTTCGGAGACATGGATTTTTTTTACGACGCCCGCGTGCGGACAGGGCAACTCGAGCACCGCTTTCTCGGTTTCGAGTTCCATCACCGATTGCTCGGCGTCGATGTGATCGCCTTCTTTGACAAGCACCTCGGCAATTTCAGCTTCCTCAATGTTTTCTCCCAGTTCCGGGAGACGAAATTCGATCGACATAATGTTATTTCGCTAACGGTGTTCGTTGTTCTCTCGTAACGGCGACACGAATCTCCACCGGACAGACCGCATCAGATCGGCCCGCTTCACAACCATACGCAACCGGCGGCGGCCCGGCAATTCTCAGGCGATGGCCGGGTTGACCTGTTCGGGGTCGATCCCCAACTCCTTGATCACCTCGCTCAGGCGGGCCTTCTCGAAGTTGCCGTCGGCTGCGAGTGCGGAAAGGGTCGCAAATACGATGTGCTCGGCGTTGATTTCAAAGTGCTTTCTCAACGCTTCGCGTGAATCGCTGCGGCCGAATCCGTCGGTCCCCAACGTGACATAGCGGCCCGGCACCCATTGCCGAATCTGCTCGGCGACCAAACGCACGTTGTCGCTGACGGAGATAAACGGTCCGTTGAGATCGGTCAGCGACGACTCCAGATAACTTTGCCGCGGCTCTTCGCCCGGGTGCAGTCGGTTCCAGCGCTCGACCGCCTGGGCTTCGCGGCACAATTCGCTGTAACTGGTCACGCTCCACACGTCACAGCGAATATCGTAGTTCTCGATCAAGATCGATTGTGCGCGGCGGGCCTCGCGGATGATCGGGCCGCTGCCGAACAATTGCGGCCGCCGCGACGGGGATTCTTCCTGCGGCGTTTTCGAAACCCGGTACAACCCTTTGAGGATTCCTTCCGCCGATCCTTCGGGCATGGCCGGCATGTCGTATACTTCGTTATAGACCGACAGGTAGAAGAAGACCTCTTCTCCCTCGCCGTACATTCTCCGCAAGCCGTCTTGAATGATCACCGCGACCTCATAAGCATAGGCCGGATCGTAGCTATGAAGATTGGGAACGGTGGTGGCGATCAATTGGCTTTGCCCGTCCTGGTGCTGCAGGCCTTCGCCGCTAAGCGTCGTGCGGCCTGACGTGCCCCCCACAAGGAAACCCTTCGTGCGGGAATCGGCTGCCGCCCAGATCAAATCGCCCACACGCTGGAAGCCGAACATCGAGTAGTAGATGTAAAACGGCACCATGTTCACGCCCAAATTGCTGTAGGCGGTCCCGGCGGCGATGAACGACGAAAGCGCTCCCGCTTCGTTGATCCCCTCTTCCAGAATCTGGCCGTCTTTGGCCTCCTTGTAATAGAGCACCTGGTCGGCGTCGACCGGCTCGTAAAGTTGTCCCTTGCTGGAATAAATCCCGCATTGGCGGAACAGCGCTTCCATCCCGAACGTCCGCGCTTCGTCGGGAATGATGGGCACAACCCGTTTGCCGATTTTCTTGTCCTTGAGCAGATCGCTGACGATGCGGCCGAATGCCATCGTGGTGGCCATTTCGGTTCCGCCGTTGAGCACCTTTTTGTCGAAGGCTTCCAGCGGTGGGATTTCCAAGCGGTCCGTCGTCGGCGTCCGAGCCGGGAGAAAGCCGCCCAGCGCTTCGCGACGTTCGAGCAGGTAGGTCATCTCCGGGCTGTCTTCGGCGGGACGGTGCAGCGGCGCCTTGGCCACTTCGTCGTCGCCGATCGGAATGGCAAACCGTGAACGGAACTCGCGTAGCTCTTCTTCGTTCAGTTTCTTCTGTTGGTGTGTAATGTTGTGGCCTTCGCCCGCTTCGCCGAGACCGTAGCCCTTGATCGTCTTGGCCAAAATCACCGTCGGCTCGCCGACGTGGTTGACCGCTGCGTGATAGGCGGCAAAAACCTTCTCCGGATCGTGTCCGCCACGGCTGAGCTTTTGCAGTTGCTCATCCGTGAGGTGGTCGACCAGATCGTGCAGCTTGTCATTAGCGCCGAAGAAGTGGTCGCGGATATAGGCGCCCCCTTCCACAACGTATTTCTGATACTGCCCGTCGACGACTTCGCCCATGCGTCTGACCAGCAGCCCCTCTTCGTCGTCGTCTAACAACGGATCCCAGTCGCTGCCCCAGATCACCTTCAGGCAATTCCAACCCGCGCCGCGGAACGCCGCCTCCAGTTCTTGGATGATCTTCCCGTTGCCGCGGACCGGTCCGTCGAGCCGTTGCAGATTGCAGTTGATCACGAAAATCAAATTGTCCAGATGTTCGCGGGAGGCCAGCGTGATTGCGCCGAGCGTCTCCGGTTCATCCACCTCGCCGTCACCCACGAAGCACCAGACGTGCGACTTGGAGGTGTCCGCAAGGCCGCGGTGTTCCAGATATCGCAAAAACCGTGCGTGGTAAATCGCCGAAATCGGCCCCAGTCCCATCGAGACCGTGGGAAACTGCCAAAAATCGGGCATCAGCCAGGGGTGCGGATAGGACGACAAACCCGTGTTCCGCGGAATCTCCTGGCGAAAACGGATCAACTGTTCTTCGGTCAACCGCCCTTCCAGAAACGCGCGGGCATAGACTCCCGGTGCCGCGTGGCCCTGAAAGTAGACGAAATCACCGAAGTGGTCCTCGTTGCGGGCGTGGAAAAAGTGGTTAAATCCGATCTCCAGCAGCGTCGCCGCGGAGGCATACGTCGAAATATGTCCGCCGATGCCGGGGCTGGCGGCATTGGCGCGGACCACCATGGCCATCGCGTTCCAGCGAATCAGGCTCTTGATCCGCCGTTCGATCGCCCGGTTGCCCGGGAAACGGGGCTGGTGTTCGTGGTGAATGGTGTTGATGTACGGCGTATTGGCCGTAAACGGCATCGCCACGCCGTGCTGATAGGCTCGCGCCTGCAGTACCGACATCAATTGCCGCACGCCGTCGGGACCATGCCGGTGCAAAAGATCATCGAGCGATTCGAACCATTCTTCCAATTCGCCCGTATCCATCGCCGCTATCGTTTCGTCCATCGCTGGTTGAGTCTCGTAGGAAGTAATGGGAGAAGTTGCTGGGGTGGATTGCCTGGATGAGGTATTTTCAAACATAACTCTGGCTATTTTAGGGAATGAATTTGATGTTCGTAGTCTGAACGAAAGTTTTCCACACATTTTTATGGCCATAACCGCGATTTCGCCAGCCCCCGCTGTATCAATCGTTCGGCTGGTCGCTTGCGGCCATCAGATCGGCCGTGGTGATTCGCGAAACGACCATAAAGCAGCGAACCTTCGGGGGGATTGCCAGTCCTTAACAACCGTTGAGCTCGGACATTTCGCAGCTATGATTCTGGATGCTGTTGTCCGGGACTTCGGGCTTTTTCCTATTTTTGGGAATCGCTGGTTTGATTGTCAGCAAATGAGAAATATTTCGCCGACGCTCATCTTCAGCCAGGGCCACCCAGTGACTGGACGTTTGCGATTTTCAGATTTTGGCCGGATTACATTCGAAGAAGAAGAATTAGAGAAGAGATCCTGACATGACAAATCCGTCCCCTCCCGATCACCCGGCCGGCGCGTTTGCTCCGGCCAATACCTACGAATCGGCCATCCGTACCCGCCTCATCGAGGAATTACGGCAGGCACCGAACCATCTCCGCCGAGCCGTCGCCGGTCTATCCGATACTCAGCTCGACACGAAATACAAGAACTGGACGATCCGGCAGATTGCCGGTCACATCGCGGATAGCCATGTGCACAGTTACATCCGCTTCAAATGGGCCTTGACCGAAGAGAATCCGACGATCAAGGCCTATGAGGAACGGGACTGGGTGGCGCTGGAGGACAACGCCCGCGGCGATTTGGAACCGGCGCTGTTGATGGCCGACGGGCTGCATGCCAAATGGGTGCAGCTTCTGGAATCAATGACCCCCGCCCAATTTGAGCGGACTTTCGTGCACCCGCAGACGGGGGATACGGTCAAATTGTGGGCGGCACTCAACTATTACCCTTGGCACGCGCGGCATCATACCGCCCAGATCCTTTGGCTGCGCGACCAACACGGCTGGTAACGGCGCCGACGAATCTTGAAATTCCTGACTCGGCCGGAAAATTGCGTGTCACAAACGCACCCGCGTTGCGCTGAGCGAGCTATTGGCTGAATTTTTCCCCTCAATAGCCCTCGGCAAATCTCCAACGAAAGGGTGCGAACATGTCTGGTTCTAACGACCGTAAGTTGAGTATGGAGTCGCTCGAAGACCGCGCATTGATGGCCGCGTCGGTCTCCGCCGGCGTCCTGACGATCACCGGGACGAACGGTAACGACGTCGTGCAGGTCCTCGAAAATCACGAGACCAACTCGGTGACGATCATCGACAACGGCCAGGTGACGAATCTCAGTAGCGGCGCGTTCAATGAGATGCGCGTGCATCTCAACGCGGGCAACAACTCCTTCACCTACCGCGTGGTCGGTAGCGAATTTGATCGTGATCGCGACTTCGATATCTGGTCGAGCGATGGTTTCGACTACATCACGCTCGATTTTCGCGGCGACAATTACATGAACACCGCCATCGAAGCGGACGTCAATATCTCGATCAATACGGGCTCGCTTTCCGATCAGGTGGCTGTGTACTTGCCGGAAATCGATGATGCCGACGTGAATATCACTGCGAATCTCGGTTCCGGCAACGACGGCATGAGCGTGATTCAAGTCGGCGACATGGTCGACGACGCTAATCTGACGGCCAATCTTTACGGGTCGTCGGGCAATGACAACCTGTATTATCTGGCCAATTACGACGTCGATCTCGATTCGGATGCCGATTTGAACGTCAACATGTACGGCAACTCCGGCGACGATTCGCTGCTGTTTTATTATCGCGGCGAATTGGACGGGGAGCTGCGGCTCAATCAATTCGGGCAGCGTGACGAGGATTATCTGTACTCCAACGTCACGTTGGACGCCGGCAGCAACGGCGATGATTGGTTGATGCAAAACGGCGGGGACGGTGTGGATCAGGTGTTCAATTACCGCTACGACAATTCGTCCCTCTACAGCTTGATACGACTCCCCAGTCGTTTGAGCTGGCGTTAAAACGCGAGACCAGGACCGACGCAACGGATCGATTCACGCGC
>CALFYU010000723.1 GCA_937952455.1 uncultured Planctomycetaceae bacterium | reverse complement strand
TGACGGGATTGGCGTCATTCGTTTTCTCTCAGCCCCCGGCTTTGCCGGGGGGTAACGCTGGTTGCTTTAACGAACCGGGAATTATGAATCCCGCGCCGCCCGCAATAACTCCGCGGCTTGCTCCGGCCGGATCGGGTTGATGAACATGCCGCTGCCATGTTCAAAACCGGCCAATTGGGCCAGACGCGGAAAGATTTCCAAATGCCAGTGATAATAGGGCAGCGGCGACGTCCGCAGCGGGGCGGTATGCAAGTAGAAATTATACGCCGGGTCGTTCAAAACGGCGCCGAGCCGCCTGAGGGCCGATTTCAAACCGGCCGCCAATTCCAGCAATTCCGCCGCCTCTTGTTCTTCAAAGCGGCTAAAATGTCTGCGCGGTAGGATCCACATCTCAAAAGGGAACCGCGATGCGAACGGGCACAAAACGACAAACCGTTCGGTCTCCAAGACAATACGATTCCCGGCGGCGAATTCTTCGTTCAACAATTGGCAAAAGGCGCACGCGTCGCTGCGACGGTGCTGTTCCGCGCTGCCGGCCAATTCCTCCGCCACCAATAGCGGCACGGTCGGCGTGGCCAGGATCTGCGAATGGCAGTGCTCCATCGAAGCCCCTGCGAGTGCCCCGTAATTCTTAAACAGCAGGGCATAGGCCAAACGTTCATCGCGAGCCAGGTCGAGCAAACGATCGCGATAGACGCCCAGCACATCGGCAACGTGCTGCGTCGGCAAGTCAGCGAGGTTGGTGTCATGCCGAGGGCATTCCACGATCACGTCATGAGCGCCGACCCCCTGCACGTGGTGATAAAAGCCCGCACCTGTGCGTTGGGCGGCGCCGGCAGTCGTCACGGCAGGGTATTTGTTGGGAATCACCCGGACCCGCCAGCCGCGGCCGTTCGTGGCGGAGGGATCATCGCGACGGGCGAGAATCTCCGGCGTGGTTTCGTCCTCATGCCCTTCACAGAACGGGCAAGCTTCGACCTCCCGCGTCCGCGCCTGCTGCACGAGTTCCACCGGCTTCGCCGCCCGCTCGGTCGCCACGATTACCCAACGGTCGACAATCGGATCTTTGCGAAATTCGGACATACAACGTGCGGGACGCGAGGTTTCATTGCAAAAACAATACGGTGGGCAATATAGCGGGTTAAATTCGAAATCCGAAGCACGAAATCCGAAACAAATTAAAAATCCAAAACCCAAATTTCCAAAAACTGTTCTGTTGGGCTTTCGGACATTCGTGCTTTGGATTTGTTTCGAATTTCGGATTTCGTGCTTCGGATTTTGTCCCCGTTACTGCACCAACCCCCGCGTCAGCTCCATGAACGCCGTTTCCAGGTTCAGTTCCTCTTCGCGGAACAAGAGCAGCTTGTAGCCGGCTTCGACCAACAGCGACGGCAAGAAGCTGTAGTCCTGGATGCCCGGTTGCAGGCGAACGACGATCACGTCGCCCCGCAGGCTGACTTCGTCGACGTCGTCGTGCTGTTCAATCAAGGCGGCTGCTTGTTCACGGTCGCCGCCGACACGTACGTTCAAGAGGACGGCCGAACGGACCTGTTTCATCAGGTCGGTCACCGATCCGTTGACCAACAATTCCCCCTTTTCGATGATACCGACTTTATTACAAACGTCGGCCAACTCGGGCAGAATGTGACTGGAGACGATGATCGTCTTGTTCAACTCCCCCAGCCTTTTGAGCAAATTGCGGATTTCGATCCGCACCCGCGGGTCGAGGCCGCTGGCCGGTTCATCGAGTAACAAGACTTCCGGTTCGTGCAACAACACGCGGGCCAGGCCGATGCGTTGCGTCTGGCCGCGGGAGAGCTGATTGACCATCGCGTCGCGTTTGTAGGTCATGTCGACCAACTCGAGTTTTTCTTCACAGATTTTCCGCCGGTTCGGCCCGTTGATGCGGTAGGCGGCAGCGAAGAATTCCAGATACTCGATGACCTTCATGTCGTCGTACACGCCGAAAAAGTCGGGCATGAAGCCGACGAGCCGGCGGATCGCTTCGGGGTCGGTATAGATCGACTTGCCGCAGACATAGGCCTCGCCGTAGTCGGGATTGAGCAGCGTGGCGATCATCCGCATGGTCGTCGTCTTGCCGGAACCGTTGGGCCCGATGAACCCGAACACGTCCCCTTGATCGAGTTCCAGGTTCAAATGATTGACGGCAATCAAATCGCCATATTTTTTCGTGAGATTAACGGTCTTAATCACGGGAGTGTGCTCGCGATAGATTCTTATGGACTGCGGTGAGGGCCCGGTTTCTTCGAATCGGGAGAGAATCGCTCATCGATTGATTTTGATCAAACTTCGCTGACCGCCGGACGCATCGATCCGCTTCACCGGAAGGACGATGCGGATGTAGGTCTCTTGTTGGGTCCCTTCCGGCGCTTTGCCATCGATCAAAAGTTGCGTGGGCACCAGATCGGCCTTGGCCAGCAACACGGCCCGTCCCAGCCGCAGATGGTGGGAATAATCGAGTTCCGGCGAAACATCATGGGCTAACCCCGTATAGGAGGCGCCGCCGGCGACTTCGTGAAAGGTGAGCATCCGCGCCACCCGGCCCAGGTCGCGGTCGGCGGGATCGTAACTCGCCTGCTCTTCGAAGAAATGCTCAAACGATGCCACGTCTTCGTCACTCGTCTTGCGCTTGGCCACCAGTCCTGTTAAGAACGAACGAAGCTCCCGGGATTGGGTGGGATTCGGCCGCCACTGTTGATACGGCGCCAACGTGTCGATGCGATACGCCTGTCCGCCGTAGGCCAGAACGCAGTCGCGCAGCGGCACCGAAAATGTGTGCGAGAGCACGCCCCGCATCCGCCCGGCGCCGGAACCTTCCAGTTGATTGACCACTAGTCCCGGACGCTCAGCTTTCCACTGTGCCGCGAAACTTTTTGCCGACCAATGACCGATCGGGACATCCTTCAAAGAGACGCCGCCGTTGCCGTAGTGATACGTGCGATCGGCCAGATGAATCCCCCCTTGGCGATTCAGTCCCCCGACTGCATCCTCGGCCATCGCCAGCCACGACAAATCGACCTGTGGCGGTGCGTTGCCGCCAATCGGTTGCGGCTGCGCCTCGATCGTGTAGAGCTTGTTTTCCGGACTGAACACGCCGAACCAGCTGCGGACCAACATCTGCCCGCTGTCCGCATCCAGGTCGATGAAGCTGGCCTGTTTGACCTTCATCGCATTCCCGTGCGACGCGGTGCTCATCCAAATCGCCAAGCCGCCGACCAGCACCACGAACAGCGGAAACGTGACCCAGGTCAATTCCGGCTTTTTGAGCAGCCGGTGTACGATCCAAAAATCGAGCGGTCCGATCAGCAGGATATAGACCGCAATCAGCCCCAATACCGTCCAGACGGAGATCCGCGGAACGTCCTCCCAATCTTGGAGCGAGGCCAGAAATTGCGACGACAGATCGGTGATCCCCTGTTTGGAGAGTTGGCCGCTGGTCGCGATGCGATTTTGTTGGTCGGCGCGGCTGGGTCCTTTGACAAAACTCTCGATCAGCGCGGGGGCCGCCTTCCAGCCTTTGATGGGATCCTGATTGACGTCGACCGTCATGAACGCGATTCGCCCCAGGCCGTAGGGAACGCGGACCAGGACCGGGCCGGTGCGTCCCCGTTTGACAACCGTGCCGCTGAGGTCCTCATCGTCTTCGCTGATGATAGCCATCATCATCGGCGAACGCGGCAGCGGGTCGCGCTCGCCGGCGATCGACTCCACGTCCCCTAAATTGCGAATCTCCGTCTGCCCCGTGAGAACGACCGGCATCCAGTTGGCCAACGGGCTGTTTTGAAACGCGTCAACGTCCTGTCCGAGGGAAAACGCCAGGTATCCGCCGCACCGCACCCAGTCCGCGAGGGCGGCGCTCTGTTGGTCGGTGATCTCTGCCGGGAACGATTGTCCACCGGACGTCGTCGCTGCCGCGGCAACGATCACGACGTCCGCTGAGCTGTAGGATTGCCAGATTGACGGCAAGTCTTCGACCGCCACATGCGCGACGACACGTTTGCCGTCGTCAGCGTTCGGCTCAATTCCCGATTCGGCTGCCTCCAGTCCCGCTGGATCGCCGACCGCGACCCACAATTGCTGTGAGGGTAGCAGGCCTTTGCGAAACCGCGCCGACTCGTCCGACACTCGCAGAATCCGGGAGGCGATCTCCCCCTCGTCGGTCTCGATGCGAATGTGCAATTCTCCGATGGCGCGTCCAGACTTGAAGCGGCCCTCGAATCGAAACGGTTTCCCCGCCGATAACCTGGCAGTCGCACTAGTCAACACCGTCATGTCCGCGTCGACGTCCGGGACGCCGACGGTCAATCGCGCTTCGCAATCCGCCGGTGAGGTCGCCGTCACGAACAGCGGCGCCCAATCACCAACTTTGTAGTAGCCCTCGAAGCCGATTTCGACGCCGTCGATTACCGCATTCGCCGGGCTGCCGGCATATACGTCGCGCGCAAGCCCGCTCAATAGAAAACAGAGAGTGCCGGCGGCGAGAAGCCGTAGTGAGAACGGGAATTGCAATGTTGGTCAGCCGTCGGTGACTTTGGATAAGGAACGCCGCCAGAGGAACTCACAGCCGTTTGCGGGACGGGTATTGTAGCGACTAGGGACTTAGGACAAAAAGGGACCGGATAGGGGCGCACACGCGGCATGGTTTTGCGGATTCGAGAGCTTTTCCGACGAGATGCCACTATGGTACCGAGCGGGCCGACAAAACAGAACGCGCCGCCAACCGTTCTACGCCGGAAATCGTCTGGCCGGTGGCGACTGGAGAATTTATAAAAAAAAATCGGCCTGAAACGGCCGCCAAGAGATCCCTATGGCTTCTCGGCCGTATCGCAGACGCAGACCATTTCGCCGCAACCGGGGCAACCACGGCCGTATTTTTCCAGCACAGCCTGCTGCAGGTCGACCCCGGCCACATTGGCAATCGTGGCCAGCCACGCCAGCACGTCCGCAAATTCCGCGGCCGTATCTTCCGGCGTCCCCTCGCGCAACGCCGCCGCCAACTTGCCGACCTCCTCCATCAACCACATAAACGTCCCGTCAATCCCCCGG
>CALFYU010000722.1 GCA_937952455.1 uncultured Planctomycetaceae bacterium | reverse complement strand
GTGGGGGGTACGCAGGGCGGCGGCGGCCTGGGTGTCGTTCTTAATACGTTGCAACTGCCGTTTGTCGAGCACAGCGGCAAACGGCAGAACTTTCAGCGCGACGCGCCGCCCTAGCGACACCTGCATGGCTTCATAGACCACCCCCATCCCGCCGCGGCCAATTTCACGTCCCAGCGCAAAATCCCCCAGCATCGTCCGGCGACCGCTGCGGAATCCGCCCGTGGATCGCGATTGCCGTTCTTCGTCCAGCGGGGCAATCTGGTGCAAAGCGGCCAGTGAAGGAATCAAGTCGCGGATTTGGCGTTCGAGGTGCGGATATTGGCGTACCAGCCCTGAGACGTCGATCGCGCGGCCTTCGTCGAGGAACCGCTCGACCTGCTCGGCGACCAGACCGTACACCATGTATTCCCCGCCGGTGCTGTCGGCCGAGACATTCTCCTGTGCGGCGTTAGAGCGGGATTTCGCGTTCACGGCGGCGATTCTCCCGGAGGAAGTTGAGCGGTCAGGATTTCCTTGAGCCGTTTCAGCGCGCGTCCGTGCCGCATTGTCGCTGCCGAGGCGCCAATTTCCAGCGCTTCGGCGACTTGCGAGTTATTCATGCCTTCAAAGTGCCGCATGACCAACACTTCGCGGTCGCGATCGTTCAATTGTCGCAGTGCCGCTGTCACCTGTCTACGCAATTCTTCCCGTTCCACGATCCGGCTCGGCGTCGATCCGCCGGCTAGCAAACGTCGGCCCAGCGCCAACGATGATTCCGCCGGCAACCGCAACTCGCGCGACGCCGCCCGCGACTGTGTTCCCAAATGCCGCCGCTGGACTTTCGCGATGCGGTCCAAAGTCAGTCCTCGCAGCCAGACAAACAGGCTCACCCGCGGGTCGGTCAAGTAGTTGCCGATTTTTTGGCTGGCGTCCATATACGTCTCCTGCAAGACGTCCGACGGGTCAACACGGCTGGTAAGCGGACCGACAATCCGCAACTCGACGAGTCGCCGCAACTGCGGCCGAAACTGCCCGAACAGTTCCGCCAACGCCGTTTTGTCCCCCGCGCACAGCCGTTCCCAAGCGCGTTGTCCGTCTGGTGTCGGATCCACGGATTCCCAATCCTCTTAAGAGCACTCCCCGCAGCGGGCGGGTGATTTCACACATTTTCCCAAGATCGCGGGCGATTTTTTACAAAATACCCGAAATTTGGCAGGCGGGCACGGGAAAATGGGGTTTGCGCTGGGGGGGAGCGGCATCCTAAGGAGTAACCCGCGATTCTAGTGCCGCCATTTCGCGCATTGCGGTGTGCCGCATCTGCGATTGTGAGGACATGAAGATGCGGCCACGTACACGAATCGACAGTTCCGCATTCAACGCGTGCGAGAACTCACCTCCGCTAATCCAACTCCACCCTCTCAAACTCCCCCTCCTTATTCAGCCGCGTCCCCCACACGCGGTGTGAGGCCTGGTGTCGGGAGGGGCCGAAGGAGAGTTCCGGGCCGATGCCGATGTCGAGACTATCGATGCGATGCAAGGCGTCGATCAACGTTTCGGTCGTCAATTCCCGCCCCGCCTTCCGCAGGCCTTCGGTGAAGACCGCCGCAGCGATGAAGCCTTCCAGCGAGACGAACCCCGGTTCGTATTCGGGAAAGTACTTTTGAAGCAGCTGGCGGTACTCGATCACCCCGGTCGCATTCGACGTGTAGGGCGGCACGACCTGCGATACGATGAACCCGTCGCCGACGTCACCGCCGAGTTCCTGAAATTCCTCCGCTATCGCCCGGCTCCCGATAAACGAAACGGCCCCGAAGTCCATGTCGGGCTTCGCCTCCTTGATCCGCTTGACGAAGCGGGCGGCCACTTTGTAGGTCGAGACCATCACGATCGCGCGGATGTTCTCCTTGTTATCGAGAATGGTGGAGACCGCTTGATCGATGTTCAGTTGATTACGGTCGTAACCGACCCGCATCAACTCGTCCGCGTCGATGCTGTAGGCTTTGACCGCCCGTGCGACCCCGGCGAACCCGTCATCCCCGAAGGCGTCGTTCTGCGCGAACACGGCAATTTGTCGCGGCAAAATATCGAGCGTCTCGACGAAGTACTTCACCAGCGCCGCCGTTTCGTCCTGGTAGCTGGCGCGGTAGTTGAACACGTAGCGGTCGGGGGGATCCTCGCGGAGCAGGCTGGCGCCGGTGAAAGGGGCGAAAAACAGATAGCTGTTCTCGCTGGCATAGGCGGAGGTCACGCTGGCCGTGGGGGTGCCGACGTTGCCGATCACCGCGAACACCTTACGATCTTCAAACAACTGTTTCATGTTTTCCAGCGCCTTGGCGGGATCGTATCGGTCGTCGAGGACGGTCAATTCGATGCGGCGACCGTAGACGCCCCCCGCGTCGTTGACGCTATTGAAATAGGTCTTCATGCCGATAACCATATTGCGGCCCAGCTCTTCGTTGGGGCCGTTGAAGGCGGTCGTCGTCCCCAGGTGAATCATATCGGCCGTCACACCCCGGAACGGCGGAAGGCCGCGATTGAGTTTCACCTCGGCCGACGACGAATTCGCCGCACTCCCATTTCCGTCGCTGGGTCCGCGAAAAATGCCGCTGAATGACAACAATACGGCCAGCACAACGGTCGCCAGCGAAGCGCCCGCGACCACCCTCCAAGGGACCTTTGTGCCGTCGGTGGATTTTTTCTTCTGGGAAGAGGCGCTCGCCGTCTGTTCCTCGTCGGCCAGCAGGGCTTCCAAATCGGTCTTGAAGTCCCGCGCGGATTGGTACCGGTCCTCGGGACGCTTGGCCATCGCCCGCTCGATGATCGCGTCGCACCCGGCTGGCAATTCCGGCCGCACTTCGGTGGCTTGGGGGATGTCCTGGTTGCAGTGGGCGAACATCACCTTCAATTGCGTGTCGCTGGCCGCAAACGGGGGATGTCCCGTTAGCAGATCAAAATAGGTGGCGCCCAGCGAATAAATGTCCGTCAAGCGGGTAATCTCCCGCGAACTGCACTGCTCGGGACTCATGAAATCGGGCGTGCCCAGGATCGTGCCCTGTTGCGTCAGAGCCGTCTCGGAATTCTGATCGGACTTGGCCAGCCCGAAATCGAGCAGCTTCACCGTCGACTCGACGGTGAGCATGATGTTCTGCGGTTTGATGTCCCGGTGAATCATGCCGCGGGCGTGGGCGGCGGACAACGCATCGCAGCAATCCATTACGATCCGCGTCGCCAGTTTCCAATCCAAGAATCCGCGGGCCGACTTTTTCAGGACCTCGCTGAGGTCGTCGCCGTTGACTTTCTCCATCACCACGTAGTAGGCCCCTTCGACCTCCAACACGTCGTAGATGCCGACGATATTAGGATGGTGGATGGCGCCGGCCGTCTGCGCCTCCTGCAGGAGCCGGGACAGGGCGGTTTCATTGGTCGCATGTTTGGTGCTGAGCAGTTTGATGGCCACTTCACGGCGAATGACCGTGTCATACGCGCCAAACACGACGCCCATTCCGCCAATACCCAGCACGGAGCGGATCTCGTACTTGCCCAGCATCTCGCCGACGGCCAAGTCGACTTCCGTGCTTCCCAGGTCGGCATCGCGTGATCCGCCCTCGGTGACAATGGTGTCGTCATGAGCACTGAAGGCCGCGGAGATCGTCGGTTGGTCGGCGGGAAAATGCTCGAGATAGTCGGTCGGGGAGGGGTTTTCCCCGAGATTCTTCCGACGGGCAACGTCCGCATTGATCACCTCCCCGCGATCACGCCGGCGCACCCGGGCGGTTACGCGCGCCGCAAATGCCTGCATGTCCGGCCGGGCACCGCTGTCCCATGCCTCCTGGAATTCACGAAGAATCTCCGTGGTCGTATCGTCTGCGTCGCTCAGCCGATCACTGCTTGTCACGATCCCTACCCGTTGCGGTACGAACAATCGAACTGTCGAGTGGCCCGATGTGAGTGAAGCGTAGAATAAAGCCGCCAGTTGTGTCGAGTCGAGGTTTTGCCGTCTGCCGTTTACATTAAGTAATCGCAGCAACGCACAAAAAAACCCCTGCAATTGCAGGGGTAGACGATCACGTGCAATAAAGTGCACAAACGACCAGTGGGCGGCACTGGATTCGAACCAGTGACTTCTACCGTGTGAAGATAGCACTCTAACCACTGAGTTAGCCGCCCAGGATGCGTCCCGATATTATCGGCTGGCCGGGGGAACTTCAAGCAGCCTCGCCCGATCCGAAAGCGGCGCCACGGGCCTGCCGTGGCGCGCTCAAGAACGATCCACATGCTTCCATACTGTCGGGACAGCGCTGTGCGGGAACGCTTAGCGGGATTCGGAACTGGCGTCAGTCGGTTCGCCGACGGGCGGCTCGAATTTGGGCGCGGTCACCGGTTCGGCCGTATCATTGGCGATTGGCCGCGACGAAGAACTGGGCGTCGAATAAGTCGCCCGATCGACCTCGTCCTCGATCCCGCTGACCCCTTTCTTGAACTCAACGATCCCGCGGCCCATACTGCGAGCCACTTCCGGCAGACGTTTGCCGAACAGCAGCAGGGCAATGATGCCGATGATCATCATTTCCATTGGGCCGGGTGCGCCAAAGAAACCGAGAATTGGAGTGCACATGAAAACTTCTCCCAGCGTTTCAGGGTGGTGGGACGAGCATGCCGCATACATCCCGCGCCACGCCAATTGCATTTGCCGTTGTGGAAACTGTATAGCCTGGTCGCTCGGCTGTTACGGCGTCGCGTCATCCGAAACCGAGCGGATTCCCTTTTTGAATTCCGAAATGCTCTCGCCGACCGAACGCATGGCCCCCGGCAAGCGTTTGCCGAACAGCAGCAATACAATCGCGGCGACGATGATCAATTCATAAGGGCCGAAAAACATATCGCTTGTCCTTAATGGGGCAAAAGGGGCGACCGATCTACCTCGGAATCGCCAACTGCCCTGGCGAAGAACACCCGGTCGACAGCATGTCCATAAGCTGACAAAATACCCGGCTTAACAATGGTCCCGCCTTCCATTATGGCGAGTAACAAGGACGATTCCAATCCCGTTTCGCGACTAGGGCAACAATCGTCGTCGCGACGCGTCG
>CALFYU010000721.1 GCA_937952455.1 uncultured Planctomycetaceae bacterium | reverse complement strand
CCTCCAGCGAGGGGATGATCGTTGATCGCGACCAGCCAATTCGCGTGATCGGCGTTCGATCGAACCGCTTGATCGTCCGGGCGATTGACGCCGACGACACCCGCGATGCCGATCTCGATACCGTCGACAATGAGCCGGCAGCCGATGACCCGCTTGACTTTGACGTGTCCGAGGAGTAAACAGCAGACAGACGACCCGGCAACCGGCGGGACATCTCACTTTCTTATTCTGCGAGAGAACGACCGATCATGGAACTGTTCGCATTAAGCTCTCAGTGGACCATTATCATCGGGCTGGCGGTATTTTTTGGCGCCATTTTGTTGATGGCCGTCTTCGCCCGTTACGCCAGCTTGTGGATTCAGTGCAAAATGACGCGGGCCGGGATCGGCCTGTTCAGTCTCGTCAAGATGAGCCTGCAGAAGATCAACCCCACGGTGATCGTTCGCAGCAAGATCATGGCCGTTCAGGCGCAGCTCCCCTATCCGATCAGCACCCGCGCTCTGGAGGCGCACTATTTGGCCCGGGGGAACGTGCCGCGGGTGATCCAATCGCTGATTGCCGCCCATCGCGCAAAGATCGAGCTCGACTGGGAAACGGCCCAGGCAATCGACTTGGCGGGACGCAACGTGTTGGAGGCGGTCCAAACCAGCGTCTATCCCAAGGTCATCGACTGTCCGGACGTGAAGAAGGGACAACAGACCTTGGACGCCGTGGCAGGAGACGGCATCCAATTGCGGGCCCGGGCGCGGGTGACGGTTCGCACCAACTTAAAACAGTTGATCGGGGGAGCCACTGAGGACACGATCATCGCCCGGGTGGGGCAGGGGATCGTTTCGGCCATCGGTTCAACCAATTCGTACAAGGTCGTCCTGGAAAACCCGGATATGATCTCCCGCAAGGTATTGGACATGGGCCTGGAAGCGCAGACGGCGTTTGCGATTGTTTCCATCGATATTGCGGACATCGACGTCTCGGAAAACGTCGGCGCCCGTTTGCAGGCCGATCAGGCGGAAGCCGATACCCGCGTCGCCCAGGCCAAGGCGGAGCAAAAGCGCGCCGAATACGCGGCCCGCGAACAAGAAATGATCGCCAAAGTCCAACAAAACCGGGCGGAGGTCGTCTTGGCCGAAGCGGAAGTCCCCAAAGCGATCGCCGACGCGTTCCAATCGGGACAACTGGCCTTGATGGACTACTACGATCTGCATAACGTTCAAGCGGACACGAAGATGCGGATGGCGATCGCCGGCGGCGGAGGCGTCAGCAGCAACGCCTCTTAAAACCGTTTCCCCAAGATCGAGATATCGAGACAGATCAATGCACGCATTCATGCCCTCCGCGATCCTGGCTGTCGGCGTCGAGGACATTCTGCCGATCGTGTTCGTGTTGATCGGCATCGTTTCCTGGATCATCAATGCGCTTAAAGAGAAGTCGCAGGTGAACGAACGTCCGGCGCGGCCCGTGCGACGAGCACAGAACCAACGTGATGAGTCGCTACAAAACGAGATCGACATATTTATTCAGGAAGTGACCGACAAACGTGGCGGTGCAGAATCGCAGCAGTCCTCACAAACACGGTCGCGACCCGCTCCCGAGCGTCCGGCGCCCGTGGCCCGCGAGCGACGATCGCGGACGTTAGTTCCAGTCCCCCCGCCGGCACCGGCCCCCAAGAAAAAAGCGAAACATACCCGTCCGGGTGAAGAGATTTCGTCTCGCAAGGGACCGGGCAGCCGGGACCTGGGCATCGGTTTGTCGCGGCACGTTGAAGAGCGGATGAAGTCCCATTCCATCCGCGACGAGACGGAACGACGGTTGGGCCATGACGTCGACGCCAGCGTGGTGGCGCATTTGGGGGTCTCTTCCACGGCGGTGCCCGTCCCGTCGACCGTGCCGGCCGGCTCCCAAATCATCTCGGAAGTGCGGCGGATGCTCGCCAGCCCCCAAACGGCCGCTCAGGCCATTGTACTCAATGAGATTCTATCGCCGCCGCGATCGAGGCGTTCCTGAGGTTGCAATTTGCGCGCCCCCGACGGGGCGCACTCTCTTACTACGGGTTTCAAAACCCTCTGGCGCGTCGTGCACACCTTTGTCATGTAGATTCTCGAACAGGCGCAACTGGGTCTTGAAACGGATTCTGGTACAACAGCCATTGCTTACTACGACGGAACACAGATCAAATCCCGATGTTTTTCAAGTTACGACGTTGGGTGCCACTGGCGGCTTGTCCGCCAGTGCGCACGTAGATTGACGTACCGGGGCTCAGAGAATCCAGCTTGACACGGCACTGGCGGACGAGCCGCCAGTGGCACCCCATTGTTTGGACACCCAACACAACAAGGTAGCGCTGTCGTACTTGCCATTGCCCTGTTTGGCCATCCATCAGGCTCGCACAGCGCGTGCGGAAACGTCCCGTTACGATGCCCGACTCCAATCCGCACATCATGCTCTTCGCCGGTCCGTTCCAACTCCGCGGAACGAGTTCGTATACGATGCGGCTGATGGAGCACCTGCCCCAGAACGGTTTTCAGGTCACCGTGACCTGTACCGATGCGGAACTCATTCGACGTCTGATGCCGGGGGGGATTCAGATCCGCGAATATCGCCGTCTCGCAATGCCGATCTGGGGACGGGCGGTGCGATACATGATGTTTAACGATGTCGCTGCGCAGCCGCCCAATCTGCTGCACATCCAATCGCGGCAGGTGTGGCAGGACGGCCGCTGGCTGGCCCGGCGGCTCAAACGCCCCTATGTCGTTACGGTGCACGACCATCTCTACGAAAACGAAACCTTCGGCGTAGATTTCCATTGGTGTCGCAAGGTGATCGCCGTCAGTGAATCGGTGAAAGCGAATCTCTTGGCCCGCACATCGATTCACGAGGACCGCATCGCGGTGATTCACACGGGAGTCGCCGTCCCTGACCAAGCGACCGCGCTTCCTCCCCTGCAGCCGGGACACGTCCCCGTCGTTGGGACCGCCGGGCCCTTGGAAGCGGTCAAGGGGTTTCCGTTTTTTCTGAGTGCTGCCCAACAAGTGCTCGCCGCCGGACGCGACGTGGAATTCCTGATCGCCGGCGCCGGACCGGAAGAGTCGAACCTGCGGCGACTGGCACGCGAACTGGGAATCGCCCAAAAGGTCACGTTCGTTCCCAACCTATCCGAGCTCACGGAATCGCTCGAGGCCATGGATATCTTTTGCCTCCCCTCGCTGCAGCAAGGGCTGGGAACGATCATGCTTGAGCCTATGGCGATGGCCAAACCGGTGATTGCGACGGGTGTGGGGGGCGTCTATAGTGTGGTCGACGATGGCAAGACCGGGTTAATGGTTCCGCCGTCGAACAGTCGCGCATTGGCCGAGAAGATCCTGGAATTACTCAATCATCCCGAGCGGGCCCGCGCCATCGGAGAAGCCGCGCGGGCTCGCGTGGCTGCCGAGTTTAGCGTCGAAAAAATGATTCGCGAAACAGCCGGACTATACCGCGAGATTTTAGATGCCGAACCATCGGCCACAGCGGCCGTTGCCGTTCCGACCACACATTAATAATCTGCATTGGTCGCGATCTCCTGCGCGGCCCTGCGGTTTCGTTTTCGTTCGAGCACCTCCCTGAAATGCACGCTGAGATTATTTCGATCGGTTCGGAGCTGACCACCGGTGCCAAGCTGGATACCAACAGCCAATGGCTCAGCCAGGAATTGGCCGGCGTTGGAATCCCCGTTCATTACCACACCACCGTAGCGGATGACTTGGCCGCCAATATTGCCGTGCTGACTTCGGCCGTCAGCCGCGCCGACATCGTCCTCATCACCGGCGGCCTGGGACCGACTCAAGACGATCTCACGCGCGAGGCGCTGGCCGAGATGCTGGCTGTCCCGTTGGAATTGCACGAACCGTCACTCGATTTCATCCGCGGCCTGTTTCACAGTCGCAATCGCGAGATGCCCGAGCGCAACAAGGTGCAGGCGATGTTTCCGCAAGGGACTCAACCGATCCCCAATCGCCGCGGCACGGCGCCGGGGATTTGGGCCGAAATCCCCCGCGCCGGGGGACGTCCCCACTGCAAACTCGCCGCGATGCCGGGCGTCCCCAGCGAAATGTACATCATGTTTCGAGAACAAGTGCTGCCCAAACTGCACTCCGAGGGGGGGCCGGCGCGCTTCATTCGCTCGGCGCGGATCAACTGCTTCGGACCGGGGGAATCACAGGCCGAGGAGTGGCTGGGTGACCTCACCGCCCGCGGCCGCGACCCTGAAATCGGAATCACAGTCTCGAAGGCCACGATCACACTGCGGATCACCGCTTTGGGCGACAGCAGCGAAGAATGCGAGCAAAAAATCACGGAATCCAAGACGCTGATCTACCAGCGGATGGGAAAGTCGGCCTTCGGCGAAGAAGATGACGAACTGCAGCACGTTGTCGCTGCGCTGCTGCGCGAGCGGCAGCAGACCTTATCGACTGCCGAGTCGGGGACCGGGGGATTGTTGGCGCATCTTTTGACTGAAGTCGACGGATTCGAGACAGCTTATTTGGGAGGCGTCGTCGCCCCGACCGATTCGGCCAAGGTTGATCTGCTGGCGGTTGATGCCGGTGAATTGGCGGCACACGGCCCGATCAGCGGGGTGGTGGCCGAGGCGATGGCGGCCGGGTGCAAGAAACGATTCGGCACCGACTTCGCGCTGGCAGTGACCGAGTGTCCTTACAGCGCGGCCGACACGATCCCGGCGCAAGTTCCGAATGCTTATATCGCCCTGGCCAGCGAAGCGGGAACGGTCGCGCGCTGTCTGACCCTCGGAGGCGATCCCGGAATTACCAAAGCCCGCGTCGCCAAAGCCGCGTTGAACTTGCTGCGGCTCTCCATGATTGGCGGTCTGGCGGAGAATTAGCGGTCCCTGGGGTAAGGGCCGAATGCTCCGCTCTGTTGACGATAGAGATAAAACGCGCGGCCGGGGAACAACCGCTGCAGTTCGTCATAGGAGTATTGCTCCGGCAAGTAGTGCGCGATCAGGACCCGCGCCTGCAAATCGGGGTCGTTCGTGACAAAGTCGATATGCCGCTCGCCGGGCTCATCCTCGACAAATACGACCGCCGGCGCCGTTCCCGTGGCTTGGGCGATCAAGTTTTGAAATTGAGCGTGCCGTTGTCGTCCGAATCGAACGCCCACGATTTCTGAAAGAATCCGCGGCTCCCAGTACGGGTCCAGTGTACCGTAGCTCATCCAGACTGCTGATAGCACAACCGCTGCCCACCACACCGGCATCCAGGGACGATCATCGCTGCGCCAAAAACGCATCAGCTGCCTGGTGGCCACCGCAAATGCGACGCACCACAGTGGTGCCGACTCGAAGACGTAGTGCCAATGCAAGATCCCGTCGAACCAGTACGGGATGTGCACCACATGCAGCGAAACGATGGCCCAAAAAAACAGCCACGCGTTGCCGTCGCTGCGGGGAACCGCGATGACAAATACAATCGCCGCCATGCACAGCGGTACAATGCCCAGCGTCCATCGCAAACTGGCAATCGCTCGCTTGATGACGTTTTTCTTCGCCAGTCGCGGGGTCAGGTTCTCCGCCCAACGGTCGTAGTTGTCCAACACCCGCGGGCCAAGATGTCGCTCGCCGCGGACCACGTTGTTAAAGCCGTAGACGTGGCGTGGCGTGTAGATGTCGGTGTAGAGTTGATAAGGGCTGACCAGGCCGCTGCCCGTGATTGCGTGATTATAGGCAAACAGTGCCGCCAGTCCGATGACAATCGGACCGCCCAGCGCGGCCGCGTGTGCAAATCGAATTTTCAGCGGCGCACTAATCTCACCGCGGCCGGCGGTCAGCAGCCAGTAGGCAAACGCGATTCCAAAGGGCAGCCCGACCCCCGCCGCCGTCATCGGCCGGCAATACATGGCGAACGTCAGACCAATTCCCGCGCACAGGGCATAGCCGATTCGCTTGCGCGTCCGCCAGCGCACGAAGGCAAACAGAAACACCGACAATCCCACCAGCGTCGGATGGTGCGCCAATAACATATTGCTGAACCAGGCCATGCCGGGGGAAACCGCCGTGAGCACGCCGGCCATGAGGCCCGTGCCGTCTCCCCCTAACTCGCGCGCGGTCCAAAATATCAAAAATGCGGTGATCGCCCCGGCGAACCAATGCCCCCAATAGGGATGCTCCCACGCGACGAACGGTGCCATCCACAGGCCGGTGCCGGGAAAATACCGGCTGGCGAAGCGGCCTTCGTTGACGACGTGCATCTGGTCAAACAGCCGCGGCGCCTCATGGCTGGGGAAAGAGACTCGGCCTGCCAGAAACGTCTTGGCCTGAAACAGATAGCTATATTCATCGTGGTAGACCGGCGGCAGATCGCCGTAGTATCGGGCGACGAGCGCACTGGTGAGAAAAGCCGCCGCGCCGCAACAGACAGCCAACACCCACGCCCGCACACCGGCCGCTCCCCGTCCTGCAACGTCCGTCGACCACCACGGCTGTCGGGACGAAGGTTCCTTGAGTCGCTTGCGGCGTTCAATCAACCGTCGGCGGCACCACCATGCCAACGGAGCAACGATCATCAGCGGCAGATAGAGCGGCGCGTTCCAATAGCTGCTCGAGGGCCACCCGAGAATGTCCTTGTTGTCCAGACCCCGCTCGCCGTAGCGTTGGATTTCCAGCGGGAGGACAATGCACCAAGCGGCGATATAGGCCGCGACTTGGGCGAAGATCATCCGTCGCCGTGTGGGAGCGGATTCGAGTTCACTGGACATGGAGACGGTTGCGCGGCGGCGGCTGGAGATGTATCGATTTGTGAGGGACGTCGCTTTCGATTATCGACAGTGACCGCACGATTCGCCAGTGTGGCTGTGCGGCGGACCACCAATCCCCCACGTCGCAGCCCCAATTGTTTATGTCTCGTGTACGGTTGCCGTCACCTGGACGGGGATGTCGACGCGCATGGCTCAGAGAAGTACAATGAGCGACGAAAACCAAAATCTTGATCCCGAACTCGCTCCTTCACGCATCCCCGGGGAGACGTCCTCTGTGAATAAGTTGACCGTGGCGCTCACTGCGACCGTCTGTTTGGCCATCACGGCAACAGTCTGGGCCTGTTCCGTGCCCGTTTTCCGCTATGCCTTGGAACGCTGGCCGGCCGATCCATATGAAGTGCTCGTTTTCCATCGCGGGCCGCTCTCCCCCGAGCAGCAGGAAATCGTGTCGCTGCTTTCCAGCGAAGGCCAAGCCGGAAAAATTCACGCCAACGTAAACCTGACCGCCGTTGATCTGGACGCCGACCCGGACCCGCAATTGGTTTCAATCTGGCAAGCGCAAGAGTCTGAGACCTTGCCTTGGCTGGTCGTCAAATATCCGCTGCCCACCCGAATTCCGGTCGACATGTTCGCCGGTCCGCTCACAACCGAGAGCGTCAAGTCGCTGCTCGATTCCCCCGTGCGGCGCGAGGTGGCCCGCCGATTGCTGACGGGCGATACGGCCGTTTTGGTACTGCTGGAGAGTGGCGATTCCACGAAAGATGCCGCCGCATTTGAACTGGTCGAGACCAAGGCGGCGCAACTGGCGAAGACATTGAAGCTGCCGGAAATCGCCCCGGAGGATTTGGACGAGGTTTCCGTCGATCCCCTGGCGCTCAAGCTCGATTTTTCCACGATCCGCGTTTCGCGTGACGACCCGGCGGAGAAGATGTTCGTCGAAATGCTGCTGGGTACCGAAGAGGACTTGCGCGATCTGGACGAACCGATGGCCTTTCCGGTCTTCGGCCGCGGACGCGTGTTGTATGCACTCATTGGCGGCGGGATCACGGATGAAAACGTGCAACAGGCGGGCGTCGACCTCACTGGTCCGTGCACCTGTACCGTCAAAGACCAAAACCCCGGCGTCGACTTGGTGATGGCGGTCGACTGGGACGGCTTGGTCGAGCAAGAAGTCGAAATCGACAAGGCGCTCCCGCCGCTGGCCGGGTTGGGGAGTTTTGCAGCGGAGAGCGAAACGTCGGTCACGGCCGAAACGGCGAAATCAACGGACGAGCACCAGCCTGTCCTCACCGCGGCTGTATCGGCCGACACGACCGAAGACAACGTCGCGGAACAAGCACCGGCGGACGACGCCAGTGCACAATCACCGCCGCCCACCGCCGGATCAGCTCAGGGAACCTTGTGGCGAAATCTGCTACTGCTGGGAGGGATTGCCGTGGTGGCGGTCTTCGTTGGCAGCCTGATGTTGTTCCGCAAACAGGGCTAAACGGCGATCATTGCGATTGTCCAAATCGAAGAACTGTGCTTATTAGGTCGTTGCCAACGAGAAATTCCATGAACGTCTGGCGTTTGGTCGTCCAAGAGATCGCGCATCGCAAACTCAATTTCCTGCTGGGGCTGCTCTCCGTGGCGGTGGCCGTAGGTTGCCTAGTTGGGGCGATGACGTTGGTGCGGGGCAACGAATTTCGCACGGGCGAAATATTGGCCGCCAAGCAAGCCGAGGTTGAGCAGGCGGTCGCCGAGAAGGAAAAAGAAGTGGCCGCCGCCGGCGCGCACCTGCAAGACGTGATGCGGAAAATCACTAAGGGACTAGGCTTCAACATCCTCATCCTGCCGCAGGACCAGGACCTGAACGAGCTCCACGTCGAGGGGACCGTCTCAAAAGCGATGCCGGAAAAGTACGTAACCGATCTGGCCGAATCCCGGATTGTCACCATCAACCACCTGTTGCCGATTGTTTCCAAGAAACTGCGCTGGGACGAGTACGATCGCACGATCTTGCTCACCGGCACCCGCGGCGAAGTGCCGCAGGCGCATCGGGACCCCAAAAAACCCCTGTTGGACCATGTGCCGCCCGGGACGATGGTCGTCGGTTTTCAATTGCATTCACAATTGGGGCTGAAACCGGGCGACAAGGTCACGCTGATGGGGCGCGAATTCGAGATCACCGAGACCTATCCCGAACGGGGGACCGCGGACGACAGTACGGTCTGGGTGAACCTCGCCGAAGCGCAGGAGATGCTCGGCATGCAAAACCTCGTCAATGCGATTCTGGCCCTGGAATGCAATTGCGCGACTGTGGATCGCATCGCGGAAATTCGCGAGGACCTTGCGGCGATTTTGCAGGGGACGCAAGTCATCGAACGCGGCCCGCCCGCCTTGGCGCGTGCGGAAGCCCGAAATCGGGCCGCCCTCACGGCGCAAACGTCGCTCATGCTCGAACAAAAGGCCGGCAAAGAAGCCCTGGAACGCGAAGCCGCCGGCCGGGAGCTTGTCGAAAAACAGACGGAGGATTTCGCCGCCGTGTTGGTGCCGGTGGTGATGATCGCCTGTGGGGTGTGGATCGGCTTTCTGGCCCTGATGAACGTCCGCCAGCGGACGACCGAGATCGGTGTGTTGCGGGCGATCGGCTTGAAGTCGACGCAGATTCTGCTGATTTTCCTCGGCAAGGCGATCTTGATCGGACTGGTCGGGGCATTGATCGGGTACGCGGCCGGCTATTTCGTCGGCGTCTCCTGGAGCGATTTCGCCACGACATCCGCCAAAACGGCACAGCTGTTCGATCCCCGCCTGATGCTGTTGGCTCTGGTCATCGCGCCGCTCTTGTCGGGATTGGCCAGTTGGCTGCCCGCCATGTCGGCCGCCCGGCAAGATCCTGCGGTTATCTTGCAGGGTGAATAATCCCCGCCCGTCAATGACTCCCCGCGTGGCTTGCGCGGCGGAGCAGTTTTTTGGCAATTTCAAACTCAGCGATCGACCACTCATGCTCTTATCAGTCAAGGATGTGCAAAAGACCTATTCTTCGGCCGGCGGTTCCGTGCGTGCGTTGGCTGGAGTGAGCCTGGAACTGGCGGCGGGCGATTTTGTGGCCGTGCAGGGGCCGAGCGGGTCGGGAAAGACCACATTGCTGCTGGTAGTCGGCGGCTTGTTGGCGCCCGATGGGGGTGAGGTGGCAATCGCCGGGGAGAACCCCTACAAACTCGCGTCCGACGCCCGCGCTCAATTCCGCGCCACGTCGATCGGGTTTGTGTTTCAGCAGTTCCACTTGGTCCCCTACCTCAGCGTGCTGGACAATGTGCTGGCGGCGTCGATCCCCACGCACCTGGTTGATGCGCGGCAGCGGGCGAGCGAATTGTTGGCACATTTTGGATTGGAGCACCGGTTGCACCATGTGCCGGGCCAATTGAGCGTCGGCGAACGGCAGCGGACCGCGTTGGCCCGGGCGCTCCTCAATCGTCCCAAGTTGATCCTAGCTGATGAGCCGACGGGCAATCTGGACCGCGACAATGCTGAGGCGGTATTGGGTTATTTGACCGAATTCGCCAACGAAGGCGGCGCGGTGCTGCTTGTCACGCACGACGACCAAGCGGCAGGCCGCGCGAAAACCACGATTCGCATGGCCGACGGCCGGGTTGTTGAATAACGGGCCGGCAGTTGTTCAAATGGCTTCACCCGCTGTCCTGTGACATTAGATGGATAGGAGATCCCGATAAATGGCTACGGACCGTTTCGTGAAACGCCGCACCGCCGTGCTTCGCAAGTTGCGCGAGGACGGCGTCGATGGTTTGCTGGTGACCAACTTTACAAACGTCACCTATCTCACCGGGTTCAGCGGCGACGACAGCTTCCTGTTGATCAGCCCGCAAAAGACAGTCTTGATCAGCGACGGCCGCTACACCACGCAGATTGAAGACGAATGCCCCGATATCGAGGTGCACATCCGCCCGCAAAAGGTGGGTATCGTGACCGCAACCGCCAAATTGGCCAAACAGGCCAAGTTCAGCCATTTGGGTTTTGAAAGCAATTCGACCACCGTCGACGAGGCCGAAGCGCTGGCATCGAAACTCAAGAGTGCGGAACTGGTTCCCATATCGGGACTTGTGGAATAATTGAGGCTGTGCAAAGACGCGTCGGAGGTCGCCGCCCTGCGTGAGGCCGTAGTTCAGGCGGAGAAAGGGTTTGAGGTTTTAAAGGCAACGATTCGCGGCGAACAGACCGAGCTGCAAGTCGCGCACGAATTGGAACATTCGATGCGGTCGTTCGGGGCCACCCGGACCAGCTTCGCGCCGATTGTGGCCGTTGGGGCCCACGCGGCGCTGCCGCACGCAACCCCAAGGCGGGTCTTGATTTCCAGCGCGGATTTTGTGCTGGTGGATTGGGGAGCGGATGGTCCGACGGGATACAAAAGCGACTTGACGCGAGTTTTGGTGACCGGTAAGATTTCGTCGAAACTTGAGAAAATATATAGAGTTGTGTTAAATGCTCAGCTCGCCGGGATCAAAAACGTCCGTCCCGGTGCGCGGTGCTGCGATGTCGATGCAGCCGCCCGGAAGGTGATTGAAGACGCTGGTTACGGCAAGAAGTTCAATCACGGTCTTGGCCACGGTCTCGGCTTGGATATCCATGAGGGACCGCGATTGAACTCCGCAACCGAAGCGGAGTTGAAACCGGGTATGGTGGTCACCGTCGAGCCGGGGATTTATCTTCCCGGATGGGGTGGCGTGCGGATCGAAGATGATGTGTTGGTGACGAAGGACGGGCACGAAGTGTTGACCTCCTCCCCCAAAGCATTCGACGACATTGTCTTAAGCTGACCGATACGCGTAACACTTGATACTAGCGACGACTTCGGGTGCCCGGCGGTGCAGACCCTTCCCGGCAGTTCTCCCGCCGCTTCTGAGTCGTCAACACGTCCAATCGTACACGATAGAAAGATTCAAATGGCGGACGAAAATCAGTCGTCGCAGGGCCCGGTCGATTTGGACCACCTGACGCAGCTGATCGAACTGATGGAAGCGCACGGGCTGACTGAAGTCGATGTGCAAAACGGTGAGCAGCGGTGGAAACTGCGGCGCGGATTCCAAGACGTCATGCAAATGGTTCCCGGCCCCAACTATGCCGCCGCGCCTCCCCCGGCGCCGACGGCGACCGGTGGAGAGACTGCGGCCGGCGAAGCCGTGGACGACGGGACGATCGAAATCAAGAGCCCGACGGTGGGCACCTTTTACTCGGCGCCGACGCCCGATGATCCTCCGTTTGTGAAGATCGGCTCGAAAGTCGCCAGCGACACGATTGTTTGCATCGTCGAAGCGATGAAGGTTTTTAATCAGATTCCCGCCGAGGTGTCCGGGACGATCACCGAAGTGCTGATGAAAAACGGAGATCCGGTCGAATTCGGCCAGCCGCTGTTTCGTGTGCGCCCCGGCTGAGCGGCCAGATCGGCGGGACTCGGAAACCGGACACGCAACGGCCGCAGGCATGCCCCACCGGACAAGTTAGGGCGACGAGATTGCGGATCGATTTCAAAAGGGCGGCGACGCGCGGATTCCGGTCGCCGCATAGCGCATCGGGCCGTTTGGACATCGTCAGCAGGTTGCCACACGCCATGCGTCGATTCCGCGTTCGGGAAAACGCAACAACGTTAGAATCAAGCGAGTCGCAGTAGACAATTTATAGCCGACCACGAGTCGAGATGCGGCAGGCGGTCCTTCCGGTAATGGGCGGCCTGCCGTGACCCGCGCGACGTGGCGCGACCCACGAAGGTGTCATGTTTCAACGAATTCTAGTAGCCAATCGCGGTGAAATCGCACTGCGAGTACTCCGCGCGTGCCGCGATATGAATATCGAATCGGTTGCCGTCTTCAGCGAGGCCGACCGCGGTGCTCACTATTTGTCGTTGGCCGATGAGGCCTATTGTATCGGTCCCCCGGCGGCGACCGACAGTTACTTGATGATCAACCGCATCATCAGCGTGGCTGAAATCGGCAATGTGCAGGCGATTCATCCTGGCTACGGCTTTCTGGCAGAGAATGCGCACTTCGCCGAAGTCTGCCGGAGTTGCAACATCGAGTTCATCGGGCCGCCACACGAGGCGATGGCCAAGCTGGGTGACAAAGTCACCGCTCGGGGGATTGCCGAGCAGGCCAAAGTGCCGGTCGTTCCCGGCAGCGATGGTCTGATCAAAAGTGAAACCGAAGCGCTGGAAGTTGCCAACCGCATCGGCTACCCGGTCCTGATCAAGGCCACCGCCGGCGGCGGCGGCAAGGGTATGCGGGTGGCAATGAACGACATCACGCTCAAATCGGGCCTCAAAGCGGCGGCGGCTGAGGCGGAGAGCGCCTTCAGCGACGGCGGCGTCTACCTCGAAAAATACATCGAGCATCCGCGGCACGTCGAAGTTCAAATCCTGGCCGACGGCCACGGCAATGCGGTGCATTTGTGGGAGCGGGATTGCAGTCTGCAGCGGCGGCATCAGAAAGTCGTCGAGGAGAGTCCCGCGTCCAGTTTGCCGACTTCGGTCCGCCAGGACATCTGTAAGGCGGCCGTGCGACTGGTGAAGACCGCGGAGTACCAAAACGCGGGAACGGTCGAATTCATTGTCGACCAGGACAATCAGTTCTACTTTATCGAGGTCAACGCACGGATCCAGGTGGAACACCCGGTGACCGAAATGGTGACCGGCATCGATTTGATCCAGCAACAGATTCGCATTGCTTCCGGCGAAGCGTTACCTTGGAAGCAGCGTAATATTGCCTGCCAAGGAGCCGCTATCGAAGTTCGCGTGAACGCCGAAGACCCGGACCACGGTTTTCGCGGTTCTCCGGGCAAGATTACGAAACTGCGCGTCCCCGGCGGGATCGGCGTGCGTTGGGATTCGCACGTTCACGAAGGCTACACAGTCGGTCCGTATTATGATTCATTGATCGGTAAACTGATTGTGTACCGTCCGACGCGACAAGAAGCGATCGCCACGATGAAGCGGGCGCTGGCGGAATTCGAAGTCGAAGGGATTGCCACGACGATCCCGCTGGCGCGTAAAATATTTAATCACCAGGCGTTTGCCGAAAGCAAAGTCGATACGACGTTTATCGAGCGAACCTGGTAGTCTGCGATCGAACTTTGATATGTTTCGCGGCATCGGCAATTACCACACGCGTGAAACGGTGGCGCCGCCGGTCCGATCAACGGCATAGCAAATGACGGTCGACCATCTTTTGTCTGCATTGAAAGACCTGAAAAAAATGAAAGTTGCATTGTTGACCGGCGGCGGAGACTGTCCCGGTCTGAATCCGGTGATTCGCGCCGTCGTGCGTACGATCCATAACGCGGGCGGGCAGTCCATCGGCATGCTCGAGGGTTGGCGCGGCGCCATCGAAGGAAACTACACCAATCTGAGAGTCCAAGAAACGGACGAGATCATCGCCCGCGGGGGCACGATTTTGGGTTCGTCGCGTACGAATCCGTTTAAAGATCCCAACAATCCCGAGATGGCCGATCGCGTGATCTCGAGTTTGAACAGTCTGGGCGTCGATGCGCTGATCGCCATCGGCGGTGACGATACGTTGGGCGTCGCCAATCGGCTCTATTCTGAGCGCAAATATCCGGTCGTCGGAGTCCCGAAGACGATCGACAACGACTTAAGCTGCACCGATTTTACGTTCGGCTTTGACACGTCGATCAACATCGTGATGGAATCGGTCGACCGCTTGCGGACAACGGCCGAGTCGCACCGCCGCGTGATGGTCATTGAAACGATGGGGCGGCACGCCGGCTGGATCGCCTGTTTCGCGGGCATCGCCACGGCGGCGGACTTCATTTTGGTCCCCGAAGTTGAAGTCGATCTGGATGAGATGTGCAACATTCTCAAAGCCCGCCGCGCCGAAGGCAAGCCGTACGGGTTGATCATCGCCAGCGAGGGGGCCAAGTTGCCGAACACCGGCATGGTCACGCAGGACGCGGAAGTGGATGACTTCGGGCACGTGAAGCTCGGCGGCATCGGCGACGAGCTGGCCGAGATCATCGAGGAACGCACCGGGATCGAAACCCGCGCCGTGACGTTGGGACACCTGCAGCGGGGGGGGCCGCCAAGCGCCTACGACCGCGTGTTGGGCACCCGTTTGGGCATCAACGCCGCGCGATTGGTGCTCAACCGTCAATTCGGCCGCATGGTTGCCTTGCGGGGGATGGGCATCGTCGACGCCCCCCTGTCCGAAGCGGTCGGCACGCTCCGCACATTGGATCTGGAATTCATGCGCGAAGCAGCCGAGTTCTTCAAATACGACGCCGATCCGAATTCGATGCCGTAGTGGACGCGTCAATTCATGCCAATCGGCGAGCGGGGACGAGTCGAGTTCCTGCTCGCCGTTTTGTCTTTGGTCGAGACAGTCCGGAACCTCGTCATGTCCTTGAGTGTCTCATTCCCAAGTCGCTTTGACCGGGTCGGGGAGTGGCCTAAAATACCGGGAATAATACGATTGGGCATGGTGGCATGACAGCAAGTAACAGACGGCGCCAGTTTGCCGTACAGGTCGCACGAAAACTGCACGACGCCGGGTTTACGGCGTTGTGGGCGGGGGGGTGTGTGCGCGACTGGCTGTTGGGGCGGGAACCGACGGACTACGATGTCGCCACGAATGCGCGTCCCGACGAGGTCCGCAAGATCTTCGGCCGCCGCCGCACGGTTCCGGTGGGAGCCAGTTTCGGCGTAATGATCGTGACCGCCCCCCACAGCGAAGACAACGTCGAAGTGGCCACGTTCCGCACCGAAGGGCCCTATCTCGACGGCCGGCGGCCCGAATCGGTGCAATTCTGCACGCCCGAAGAGGATGCCCAACGCCGCGACTTCACGATCAACGGAATGTTCTACGATCCGCTCGACGAGCAGGTGCTGGACTATGTTGGCGGGCAAGAGGATCTCAAACAACGAACGGTCCGGGCCATCGGCGATGCCCGGCAACGCATCGTGGAAGACAAGTTGCGAATGCTCCGTGCGGTGCGGATCGCCGCACAACTCGATTTTGATATCGAGCCGGCGACGGCCGCCGCGATTGTTGAGATGGCGCCGGAGATTTCGGTAGTGAGCGTGGAGCGTATTGCGCATGAGTTGGCGCGGATGCTCGCCGCGCCGCGCCGGGTCCGCGCCATTGAGTCGTTGCGCGCGCTCAAACTGTTACCGGAGGTGCTGCCGGAGTTGATTCCTGCGTTTGCGGAATTTGAGGACGCACCATCCACCGAGAGCCATTGGAGCAAGACGCTGCGGATGCTCGAGGCCCTCGGAGCCGCCGAGTTCGAATTGGCGTTCGCAGGCCTGTTGCATGAAATCCCCGCAACCGCCCCGCCGGTCGATCCGGCGGAATGTCTGAAGACGCGTGCCGAGCGCAACGCGCATACCGTCTGGGGCATCTGCCGGCGGTTGAGGCTTTCCAATCAGCAGACCGAACGCATTTGTTGGCTCGTCCGCCATCGCCACCATCTCCTCGACGCTCCGCACCTGCCTCTGCACGAACTCAAACGCCTTTTATCCGAACCGTATGCGGGAGAATTGATTGCCCTGAACCGGGCTGAAGCGGTGGCCGCCGGTGAAGACCTGGCCGCGGTGTAATTCTCTGAACGCTATCTGCGGGAAACACCGCCAGCGGAGATCAATCCGCCACCACTGATCACCGGCGACGACTTGATCGCGCGGGGCCTGAAACCGGGCAAGCAATTTAAGAAGATTCTCGACGCGGTCCGCGATCGGCAGTTGGACGGCGAAATCACAACGCAAGAGGCGGCACTCTCCGCCGCGGAAGCCCTCGCCGCGAAGAAATCGTAGCGACGCGACGGCCAGTCTTTGAGGATCACATGCTTGCAGGCGCGCCCCCGCCCCCCTAAAGTCTAGCACCAATAATTATTGCAAGTGGTTTCAAAACCCTCTGACGCGTCACGCCCACACTTGTGTGACAATTTCGCGAACCGGCGCAACCGGGTTTTGAAGCGAGTTCTAGTCATTCCCTATCGCCTAAAGTCTAAGGCCTCAAGCCTTCCCAAAAACCATGTCTGACCTCGTACGATTTGGCATCATCGGTGCCGGTGCTGTTTCCGACTATCATCACGTGCCCGGCATCAAGCTCGATCCGCGGGCGGAATTGGTGGCCATTTGTGACCCCAATGCCGATTTGATGCGGCAACGGCAAAGCGATTGGGGACCGACGCGGTGCACGACTGATTTTCGGGAGCTGGCCGCCGATCCGGGCGTGGATGCGGTGATCATCGCCACGCCGAACTTCACGCATAAGGAAATCGCGCTGGCCTGCATCGCTGGCGGCAAGCACGTGATGTGCGAAAAGCCGCTGGGGCTGAATTTTGCCGAGTCGCTTCAGATGTATCGCGCCGCCCGCGATCAGGGCGTGCGGCACATGACCGCGTTTACTTATCGATTTGCGCCGTCAATGCGGTACCTGAAGCATCTGGTTTCCACCGGGGCGCTGGGAGTGCCGCGGCATTTTCGCAGCCAGCGATTTCTCGACTTGCCGGAAACCAGTTGGGGCTGGCGGCAATCGAAAAAACTGGCCGGTGCCGGCGATCTGTTCGACATGACGATTCACCGCATCGACTTTGCGCAGGACCTGATGGGACCGATGACGGCTGTTTGCGGAGCGATCGCCCAATATGCCACGCGTGACCGGACGGCCGACGGGGAGGCGTGTCCGCCGTCGGACGTCGACGATTGGTCGGCGTTGATTGCGCAGTTCCAGGGAGGGGGCGTGGGCGTCTTCGAGGGAAGTACCGTGATGAAGGGGTATCACTTCGACGGCTTTGGACGCGAGTGGGCGGAGGTCAACGGCAGCGAAGGCTCCGCTGTGTATCAACTCACGGAGCCGAACACCATTCTGCTGGGGAAAGGGGGCGAATCACTGCAACAGGTCGACGTGCCGGCGGAGTTTCTGAAACCGGCCGGCAGCCCGCGCGATCCCCGCCAGGGTGTCCCGGCGACGGTTTTCCGCTGCGACCGGGGGTATGAACTCGTGTCGGCAATTGTCGAGCAGCGCGACGCAGTGCCGGGT
>CALFYU010000720.1 GCA_937952455.1 uncultured Planctomycetaceae bacterium | reverse complement strand
CATCTACAACGGGCACTGATTCGCCAGCGGTCCGTACCCCACTTCCAACTTGTACCGCGCGTTGCCCGTTGCATCGGGACCGATCGGATCAGACAGGGCGGTGTTACCACCCGCATCAGGGATAATCACATCCGCGTCGCCAAAATTGACCGATGAGATCATTTGCAGTTGGCCCTCGTTCGCTCCGCCAGTACCCGTTTCGGTCGTGTTGACGATATAGATCTGTTCGTTGCCGGTCGATTCGATGATCTTGATCCGCGTGACGTCGGGCAATCGGCCTTGGTCGCGCAGGTCCGTCCAACTGGGAGTTCCGGCGGTCAGATTGATATAGCGGAAATACGGGTCCGTGCCGGCGTTCTTTTCAAAAACGATCGTTCCATTTTGAAAGTCGTCGAGCTGTTCGATGTAAATCATCTCGCTGACGGTTGTGGGGTCCTCGTCGTCGACAATCAACCGCACCCCCACTGGTTTTTTGTACCGGGCCGCTTTGGCGACCGCTCCCTGCATGGCCGATTGCATTTGCCGGGCGGCGCCGCGGATGCGGTCGCTGTTGGCGGTGGCATAGATCGCCGTGACCGTCAGCGCCGCCAAGATGGCCACGATCGTGATCACCACCAACATTTCAATCAGCGTAAACCCCCCGCGGGGCCGGCCGTTTTCGGTGTGGTGTTCTGTTCGCATGGTCCAATTTGCCTTGTTTCGATCTGTCCAGCGACGTGCTAGTTGCCGCCGGCGGAGTTATTCAAATTGCTGATGTTGTCGAAGACCGCTTCCAGATTCGTGATCGCCCCTAAGTGGCTCAGCGAGCTATTGTCGATCGGCGCCGGTTCCGACAGCCCCAGGATTTCATCCGGCCCGGTGGAGATCACAAGCGGAACGTGATAGGTGCTCGGCGTGTGAAACGCCTTCTCAAACTGATCCGGATCGGACGCGTTGGCAAGCACTTGGTACGGGTCATCCGCATCCTGCACGGCGTTGGTCGCCGTCAGAGCCGGCATCAAAACCTTCGCGTTGTTGAGGTCCGCGGCGGGCAGAGGATTCCCCAGCCCCGCCACGCCCGTCGGCCGGATCAGCCGCGTGGGCCAGCGGTAAAACCGCAGCGGATTTCCCCAACCGTCGACGAATTCCGGCAACCCGTCCCCGTCGGTATCGGCGGTGTCCGCCCCGGAAAATTCGTCCGTCTGCGTCTGTCCGATGCCGGAGATGACCTTACGTCTTCCTTTCCCCGGAATCGGCCCCGAGGTGAGAATGTAGTACAGAACTTCTGCACTCTCGGTGGCGGCGTTGAACGTGTTGGTGCCGTACTTGTTGGTGATTTCTGTGGCCAACTGCGGATAGAACTTATCGAACTCAGCCCAAGTCTGCGGAAACGCTTCTTCAAAGGCCAGCTTTTTTGCGACGACTCGCGCCTCTTCTTTCGAATTGAGCGACACGCGCGAATCATTCGTCGCCAGCAATTCATACGCCTCATAATCCAACCCCGCGAGCGTCTGGATGCGGTCCTTGATGCGGGCGTCGATCTTGGACAGCGTGGCCGACGTGGCCGCCGTCCGCGCGTTGGTCATCACCGCACCGACGACCGAAATCGCCAGCGCCGCCAACAGGGCGATGATCACCAGCACGACCAACAACTCGATGAGCGTGAATCCGCGCCGCTTTGGGGATTTTACGCGTGTCATGAGTCCCGTTTGCTCCTGGGGTCTCGATTACGAAAAGGAAAGGCTATTGCCGCAGCTCGCCGGGCGCAAAATTGGTAATATTGTCTTCGTCGAGCCTGCCAATATGCCCCGTTGTCCCGTCGTGAGTGGTATCATCAGCTTCGTAAATCCCACCAAGCCCGTATTCAGTATCAAATCCGGGTGAAATGATTTGGAACGTCTTCCCTTTGTAGTAGCTGCGCAGCGAATCGCTTTGCTTATAGGCACGGGGCAGAAGCACCGCGGGAAGCGGGGGGGACAACATTTCATATTCGGCCATGGACGTCGACGGATCGACCGTGTCGTCATGCGCGCGGTAATCGTCGCTATGGATGTAAACATAAGGCCGCGTCTGTCCGGAAATCGGATCGCGGTATTCAGGAATGCCTAACACCCCCAAGCCGTCGAGTCCTTCGTCCGCGGCGGCGTCCGAAACAGAATTGCCAACCGTATCATTGAACACGTCGACGATTCTCGACACGGAAAACTCCATGAACGGCCCTTCGCGGGAATCACCAGTTGCCAGAAATGGTTGCTGCGGATTCTTCGAAAAACCCAGCAGGTTCGGCGGATTCGATCCTGGCTCAATAATGCCCCCCAGAAAGAAGAGCAGGCATTCCGATCCATTCATGTAGTATGGCCCGGTTCGGGTCCCGTTATCCCAATTGACCGTGCCGCTGAATGCGAATTGCGGCCACATATTCCGAATCACCTTTTGGCTTCTAATGCGAATCGCATCCCGAACCGGATCCGCATCCGCCACGAGATAGTCCCCTAAGTCTTCATAGAGCACGAAACGACTCGGTGGCTCCATATTAAAGCGGGTCTTGAAGGACGTGATCGCGTTTTCCAATTGCGAAATATCGTGCCGTACTTCGGTGATACGGCCCGTCTGTAAGATGTTATTGACCACCGGCACCAACAGGGAAATCAGCAGCGCGATGATCACAATCACGACGATCAATTCCACGAGCGTAAAGCCGCGTCGGTGATTCCGGGGTGAAATCCGTCGGCGAATAGCGTTTTGCATGGCGTTTTAGCTCCAAGCTGATGCTGGATGAGGCTGATGTGTGTTCGAAATCTCGCGGCGATGCACTCCGCCGCCGTTACGGCCGCGCTGCAAGATCCCCGCCGCCGTGGTGGCGAAGCCGTTGCATCGCAGCCACGATTCAATGTGAGCGCGTCCGCTGGAAACCGTCCGAAGTCACGATGGAAACAATTGCCTGCCTCGTCCGGCGGCCGGCCGGGACCGGTCAAGACAAGTCGTTGAGCAGTTTGATCAACGGCATGAACAAGGCGATAACAATAAACCCGACGATGAAGCCGAGCACCACCACCATCAACGGTTCCAAGAGACTGATCATCCCGTCGACCAACACCTTAACCTCTTCATCGTAGGTGTCGGCGACCTTATAAAGCATGACGTCCAGCGCACCGGTTTCTTCGCCGACGTCGACCATATTCACCACAATGTCGTCTACAATGCGGGCCTCCTTCAGCGGCACCGCCATCGATTCCCCTTCGCGAATCGCCATATAGATATTCTGAAACGCCTTGACGAATACGGCATTCCCCGACGTGTCGCGGGCAATGATCAACGCTTCCAGAATCGGCACGCCCGACGCAATCAGCGTCCCCAACGTACGGCAGGTCCGCGCGGTGGTCGACTTCGAAATGATCTTGCCAATGATGGGAATCTTCAGCCACATGTAGTCCAAAATGTACTCGCCCGTTTTGTTCTTGCGGATGATCTTCATCATCAGCCAGATGCCCAACGGGATGGCCGGGAACAGATAAAAATAATTCACCACGATTTCGCTGATATTGATCAACAGCAGCGTGATCCCCGGCAGTTCCGTGTCGAAGTCCTCGAAGATCTTTGCGAACTTGGGAATGATGTAATACAGAATGAAGCCCACGATACAGGTCGCCACCAAAATCACGACCACCGGATAGATCATGGCGACTTGGACGGTTCGCTTGAGGCTTTGTGCCCGTTCCTTAAAGTCCGCCAACCGCTGCAAGATGATTTCCAAGGCCCCCGATGCCTCGCCGGCCTTGACCATGTTGACGTACAGGTTGTCGAACGCCTTGGGGTTTTTGGCCATCGCTTCGGACAGCGTATTCCCCGACTCCACGTCTTCGATCACGTTCAGCAGGGTGTTTTTGAGCACCCCCGGCTTGGATTGCCCTTCCAGAATCCGCAGGCTCCGCAAAATTGGCAGGCCCGCGTCCTGCAACGTCGACAGCTGCCGCGTGAACGTGCAGAGCCGCTTTTGTTTGATCTTGCCGAGCGTGAAGGCTCGCTTCTTGCCGTCGCGGCGTTTGGTGGCGGTCTTGGTGACCTTTTTGCGGCCCGTTTCGGTGATCTTGGTGACGAGCAGTCCCTTCTCCCGAATCAGGCTCTGCGCTTCGGCCTCCGAGGGAGCCTCGATGGTGTCCGTCACTTCGGCACCCGTCTTGTGGTCCATCGCCTCGAACTGAAATTTTGGCATCGGAAGTTTCTCCACTCTGTCTTGAGACAAGCGGCCTGAACATAGAACCTGTCGGCCGTCCGCCATGCGGACCGTTCGCCTACTTCATCCCGCACGCTGCACCCCGCACTCAATTCGGCGGGCTGCGTTAGTCAATATTTTCCATCACCGTTTCGCGGACGACTTCGTCGATGGTCGTGACGCCGTCGAAAATCAATTTCAGGCCCGCTTCGCGCAACGTCGTCATGCCCTGACTGCGGGCCAAGTTCCGCAAGTCGTCGATCGAGGCGTCCGCCACGATCAGGTCTCGCATGTCGTCGTTGATATCCATCAATTCATACAGACCGACTCGCCCTTTGTAGCCGGTATTGTTGCAGCGAGCGCAGCCTTTGCCGTAATAGAAGTTGTATTTTCGCGCCGTCTCGATCGGAATCTGCAGTTCCATCAACAGTTCATCGCTCGGTTCGAACTGCGTGCGGCATTCGGTGCAGATCCGCCGCACCAGTCGCTGGGCAAGCACGGCTTCCACCGTGGCGGTGATCAAAAACGGCGGGACCCCCATATCCCGCAACCGGGTGATGGCCGTCGGCGCATCGTTGGTGTGCAGCGTGCTGAACACCAAGTGCCCCGTCAGCGCGCTTTGAACCGCGATCTCGCCGGTCTCGTAGTCGCGAATTTCGCCCACCAGGATCAAGTCCGGATCGTGCCGCAAGATCGCCCGCAGCACGGTGGCGAACGTGACGTCGATGTCCGGATTGATCGGCACCTGGATCAGCCCGTCGATGTCGTATTCGATCGGATCTTCGGTGGTGATAATTTTGGTGCCGATGTCGTTCAACTCATTGAGTGCCGAGTACAGCGTGGTTGTTTTGCCGCTGCCGGTCGGCCCCGTGACGAGACAAATCCCGTTAGGCCGGCGGATAACTTCGCGGAACTTCGTAAGAATCCCCGCATCCATGCCGATCTTGTTCAGGTCCAACTGCACGACCGTCCGGTCCAACACCCGCATAACGACCGACTCGCCGAACATTGTCGGCAACACGCTGACCCGTAAGTCGACCGAGTTGCCCCCCACGTTCAATTCGATCCGGCCGTCTTGCGGCAAGCGCCGCTCGGTGATATCCAATTCGGCCATGACCTTGATCCGCGAAACGATCGCGCTGGCCAAGTGCCGCGGCGGCGGAACCATCTCGTACAATACGCCGTCAGCCCGCACCCGCACTTTGAATTCGTCTTCAAACGGCTCGAAGTGAATGTCGCTTGCCTGGTCCTTGATAGCCAACAGCAACACCATGTTGATCAATTTGCGAATCGGGGCCGCATCCTGCAGTTCCTCGATCGACGCCAGGTCGTAGACCCCGTCGGCCATTCCCGTCTCGGCGAGATCGCCGCTCTCCAATTCGCCGATGACGTCTTCGATGCTGTCCTGTTTGTCGGCATAGTAACGGTTGATCGCCGATTCGACGTGTTCGATGGAGGAGACGGCGCCCCGCACATCGTAGCCCAGGAAATTCCGCAAGTCGTCCAGCGCGCCGACGTTTTGCGGATCGGCCATGGCGACTGTCAGCGTGTTGTCGACCAGCGAAATCGGCACGATCTTGTAGATGCTCGCCATGGTTTCCGGAACCAACTCCAGCACCTTGGCGGGAATATTCGTCTCGGGCAGGTTGATCACCTGCATGCCCCACTGTTCGGCGAGCGCCTCGCTGATCTGCTCTTCGTCCACCAAGCCCATGCGGACGGCGACCCGCCCGATGATTTCGCCGGGGCTTTGTTTTTGTTCCTCGAGCACATCCCAAAGTTGATCTTCGGTGAGGTACCCCAAGTCAACCAAGATTTGTCCCAGACGCCGGGCGGCCATCGCTAGTCCTTCTCGGTAGGAAAACTCGCGGACAATTCCGCACTATACAGGGCACAACCGGGAACAACGCGGTGAACGCTGCGGTCGGGCCTGATCATTCAAAATCGAATTCGTCCTCGTCCTCTTCGTCGTCTTCTGAGAGCAGGCCCTTTTTGGCCATGGCGATTTTGGCTTTTAGTTCGCCCGGCTGGTTGGACCGTACGATCACTTCCTGTTCCTCGACCAATCCTTTTTTCCAAAGGTCGAACAGGTTGTCGTCCAAGAGCTGCATGCCGTATTTCTTTCCCGTCTGAATACTCGACGGGACGCGGTAGGTTTTGTTTTCTCGGATCAGGTTGGCGATTGCCGGCGTGACCACCAACATCTCGAAGGCCGCCACCAACCCCTTGGGTTTGCGGGGCAACAGGGCCTGACTCAAAATACCAATAATCGCGACTGATAACTGCGTGCGAATTTGTTCTTGTTGGTTTGTGGGAAAGACGTCGATGATCCGGTTGATCGTCCCTTCCGCTCCGGTCGTGTGCAGCGTGCCGAACACCACGTGCCCGGTTTCCGCCGCGGTGATCGCGGCCTGAATCGTGTCCAAGTCCCGCATTTCACCGACGAGCATCACGTCCGGATCCATCCGCAACGCCCGCCGCAACGCCTCCGGAAAGTCCGGCACGTCCACGCCGATCTCCCGCTGATTAATCGTGCACTTCTTGTGCTCATGGTAGTATTCAATCGGGTCTTCCATCGTAATCACGTGATGGTCGACCGTGTCGTTTAGGTAGTTGATCATGCTTGCCAAGCTGGTCGTCTTGCCGCTTCCGGTCGGGCCGGTCACCAAAAACAGACCCCGCGGACGCATGATCAGGTCCCGCACCACCGGCGGAAGCCCCAATTGTTCAAACGTTAAAAACTCGTTCGGAATGCGCCGCAGCACCAGACCGATGTTGCCGCGCTGCTTGAAAACCGCGACGCGGAACCGCGCCAATTTGCCGAAGGCGAACCCGAAGTCGGTTCCTCCCACCTCCTGCAATTCCTGTTGATTCCGCTCCGGCGTGATACTCTTCATCAACGCCACGCAATCGTCCGATTCCAACACCTTCGTGTCCAACCGGATCATGCGGCCGCTCATCCGCAGTACCGGCGGCTGACCGACCGTGATGTGCAAATCGCTCGCCTTCTGATTGACGACCGTCTGCAACAATTTATCAATTTGAATTGTCGCCATTAGGCGATTGCTCCTCACGCTGTAACCGCTTGAACGCGAATAACGGCTCTGCGACTGCGATCCTCTTTTTCACATGCGACCAAACGGTGCCGACTGACTCTCGTTTCGTCGCTCCGCTTTTCCGCAATTCGCTCACCGATTCCACAAATCGCCGCCGTGAGTCAACAATCACCCGGCTCGAACGTTTCGGCTTTTAAAAAATGGGAAGTCCCCGCGGCGCTCTGCCGCGTTTTCCCGCAACCGGGTGTTGAAATGTAAGCGGCATTCCACGCCCACTCAAGAAATCCCACAAATTGCTGACTTTCGCATCCTAAAACGAATTTGCACGATTTACCGACTACAGCCGCCCCCCCTTTGTTAATTGGCCAAAAGGTGGTCGCAAGTGGGGCCTAAACGGCGGTCTCGGCAGTGCTGCATTTTTGATCAATTCTTTAGTGGGCTTGGAACTGCAAATTCCTGCCGCTTCAGCGGGAAATTATTCGCGAGTCAGCCCAGATTATCTCGCCCATCGGTGGTTGCCGAACATCGGGCAGATTGGCCGCCGGAAACGAACACAAGACGCTTCACCTTCGCAACCAAGCCAACATCACCCGTCGTGCGTGCCCACCTGACTAGTGTCCACCGGAGTGGAGGCGGAAGACCTCCTGTAGCGTCGTAACTCCTTCCATAGCCTTCTTTGTCGCATCTTGGACCAATGTTTCCATGCCGAACAAACGCGCTTGGCGGCGGATGTTCTGCGTCGGCTCGCGGCGGAACGTCATGTCGCGCAACACCGAATTCATGAACATCAACTCAAATACGCCCAGGCGGCCGCGATAGCCGGTGTGTTGACAGTGTGAACAACCTTTCCCTTTCATCCAGTTGGCATTTTCCGCCTCGTCGGGGGTAATCCCCAAGTGTTGCAATTCGCCCGGATCGGGTTCGTAAGGAACCTTGCACTTCACGCAGTTGACCCGCACCAAACGCTGAGCCATGACGGCCATCAAACTCGACGCGACGAGAAATGGCTGCACTCCCATGTCGATTAGGCGTGTCACAGAACTGGGCGCATCGTTCGTGTGAAGTGTACTGAAAACCAAGTGTCCAGTCAAAGAAGCCTGGATTGCCATGTCAGCCGTCTCCGTATCGCGAATCTCGCCCACCAGGATCACGTTGGGCGCTTGGCGAAGCATCGCTCGAATGATCCGCGCGAAATCGAGGCCGATCTTGCTCTTCACCTCGACTTGATTGATCCCCGGCAGGTAATACTCCACAGGGTCTTCGGCCGTGATGATCTTGCGGTCGGGACGGTTTAGTTCACCTAACGCACTGTACAAAGTCGTGGTTTTCCCGCTCCCGGTCGGACCGGTGACCAGGAAAATTCCGTTGGGGCGGCGAATGATATTTTGAAAGCGGCGGTAGTTGTCCTCACCGAACCCCAAGTTGCGGATTCCGACTTTGATGTTGTCCCGGTCCAAGATCCGCATCACGATGGCTTGGCCGTGATTGGAGGGCAAAATGCTGACCCGCAGGTCGAAATCCCGTCCCGACACCCGTGTTTTGATCCGGCCGTCCTGGCAACGGCGTTTTTCGGCAATGTCCATCGTGGCCATAATCTTGATCCGCGACACCAGCGGCCCCAGCAAACGCCGCGGCGGGCTGTCCCGCTCGACCAGCACACCGTCAATGCGGTAGCGGATGCGAATGCGGTCCTCGAACGGTTCGATGTGAATATCGCTAGCCCGCATGCTGACCGCCTCGCTGATGATCAAGTTGGCCAGCTTGATGATCGGAGCATCGGCGTCCTCCTCAGTGGCGACTCCGTCGCCATAGTCGGTTTCGGTGAAGTCAATCGCCGTTTCGGTGAACTCGGCCAGCATGGAGTCGACCGATTCCGTTTCGCTTTGGCCGTAATGCCGGTTGATGGCGGCCTGGATGGCTTCCTTGGACGCCAGCACGACGTTGACATCCCGGTCGAGAATGAATCGCAGCTTGTCGAGCACTTCGTACGCCATCGGGTCGTGGATGGCGACGATCAACTCGTCCCCCTCGACAGAGAGAGGGATCACCGAATTTTCCCGGGCGACGGACTCCGGCACCAATTCGATGACCTGCATCGGGATCTGCCGGCCCTCGATGTCGATCCATTCGAATCCATGCTCGGACGCCTTGGCCTGACCGATATCTTCAGCGGTGACGTACCCCAGTGAGACCAACGCCTCATCGGCGCTGATCCCCATGCTGGCGGCCATCCCTTGCGCTTCGGCGAGTTGGTCCGCCGAGATTTTGCCCGAATCGATTAATTGTTGCATTCATCCCCCCAGCGCACGCTGAAATCGGCGACCTCCGCCGGTGCTTGCCTACTGCAAATGACCGGACGATCCTCACGAATGGCCCAGTTGCGGCGGTCGATAAACTCTAAAACGAAAACCGCCGACGATAAATCACCTCCGACGCAAGGTCCCAGGCGGATGGGCCTGGCAATTTGGCGATTTCGCAACGGTCGATCTACGATGTGAGTGAAAATGACGGCAGGTGACCGGCTCCGGGTGTCGTGCCGTATCCTCCGGTTTCATTGACGTTGCGCCTGCCACGTTCTTCGTCGTGACACACCCAACCAACGAAATAAAACGCTCCCTATTCTCTTGATTCTGATTGCACAAGAATTGAGTGTCAAGCACTCCTTTGTCGATAATCCCCTTTCTGCAAATCTTGTCTTACAGACGATTTGTGGATTTTGGGTTAACGCCGGGGCGGCGGCGGCCTTGCCAGACCACAATTGATCCCTATAATGGACGCCGCTTTCGCCCGCCCCGCCAGACGGCGACGGCGAACGCGGCGCTTGAGGGCGCATGGTGCAGAAGGAACCCGCACCCGGCCCAAGTCCCCACAAAGACGCCGGCGTAAAAGCGGCCGACGGACAGTATGCCGTCACCGGGGAGACGGACTTCGGAACGAGAACAAGGGGCGGTAGCTCAGCTGGGAGAGCGCTGCGTTCGCAATGCAGAGGTCGAGGGTTCGAGTCCCTTCCGCTCCACTTGTTTCGTGCTTCAGGCCGTCAATGCGGCTTTCCCGTTCCGACGCCCTGTTTGACGATTGGAGCCGGGACGCTTTCCTAGCCGTTGCGTCGACTTTGTTCGTAGATTTGAAACAACGTTATCACGTTTTCAGATAGCGTTTTACAAACGTACCGACGGTTTCGTACGCCGCGTCAATTTGCTTGGGATCGCCACCGCCCAGGCCGTGTTCCCCACCCGGAATCGTCACCACCTCATGTGTGACGTCGTGCCGTTTCAACTGCTCGGCCATCATGACTGATTGTTCGTAGGGCACGTCGGTGTCTTCCGTGCCATGAATCAGTAACGTCGGGGGATAATCACGCGTGATGTTGCGGATGGGCATATAGGGGCCGAATTTCTCAGCTTCCGTATGCGGGTCCCAGCCGGAAACGGCCTGTGGCCAAAGTCCCTGCTGACGGCAGTATTGATAGAACGCACCACCATCGCCCTTGCGGTCCCGAGCGTCCGAGACCGGCGGACCGCTGACTTGTCGGTAGGCTTCTTCCTCGGTGAGCTTCACTTGGTGGTGCCGCGCGTGTTTGCTCGGAGTGCTGTACCAGTCGCCGATAAGATCGCCGTATCCAAAGAAAGCCACCAAGACTGTGGGACGCGGCTTTACGCGGAAACCGGACATCAATGTTAAGTAGCCTCCGGCGGACCCGCCCATCGCGGCGATTTTGCTGGTATCGGCTTGAAACAACCGCGGTCCCTGTTCCCGCACCCAACGAAAAGCGTCTTCGACGTCTTCGATGATCGCGGGCAATTTCGTTTCCGGAGCGAGCCGGTAATCGATTGACACGATCGTATAGCCCGCTTCGAGCATCAACGTCTTCACACGCTTGTCAATGCTCGTGCGATTCCCGACGATCAGCGCTCCGCCATGTATCCAAACCACGACGGGTCGTTTGACGTTGTCATCAATCCGGTAAACGTCCGCTTTGATCTCCAGATCGCCGACGGCCTTATACGTATAAGTTGCCGTCCGCACTTTCTGTTCCTGCGCGTTCGCAAAGACCGGCAGTGCCAACGCCGTCGATCCGGCCAGTCCCCATTGGATGATTTCGCGCCGAGTCAATGGTGACATTGAACTGCTCCCCGCCAGATTCAATGACTGCCGCTATGCCAACGAAAGAGATGCGCCGGCGAGAGGCATTTTGTTACATATGAAACAATCGTAATCGAGACAGGGGCCTGACATCAATCACCTTCTGTTATCCGCAATCGCGCGTCTGTTGTCCGGCCGTGGCTTTGAACTTTGTTGCCAGCACACCGGATTTAATTCGGCGTAGGGCCGACTCCTTCTACCGCATTGTATATGGTATTCGCACAGTTGCTGGACGCCGCCTCCCGGCGAGTTACCCTCGGCAATTTCCGCGGAGCCTTTATTGCTGGAATGAGATGATCGCGTATAATACGCAGTCTTGTGAGAGGCATCGACCGAATGGTCGTTCTTTTGTTGGCGACCCGACTCGCTCTATATTCCTGACAATACGTTGCGGGGCCAAGAGCCAGTTTCAAGACCCGGTTGGGCTTGTTCGTCAATCTCTCTCACGAGTGCGGCGGCGATGCGTTAGACGGTTTTGCAACCAGTTGGAAAGAGAAAGACAAATTCGTGCGTGTCGCCTATTTGGACTGCTCGACCGGAATCAGCGGCGATATGACGCTCGGGGCGCTGTTGGACGCCGGCGTTGATGCTGCTGCAATTCGCGCCGGAATCGCGTCCTTGGATCTTCCCGGTGTGCAGTTGGAAGTCAACGACGTGATGAAAGGGGACTTTCGCGCGAAACATGTCCGCGTCGTGCACCCCGAGCAGCACGCGCATCGCCATCTGTCAGATATTGTCAAACTCATCGACAATGCCGACGCGCTCAGCGAACCGCAGCGGGCGCTGGCCAAACGGATTTTTCATGACGTCGCCGCCGCGGAGGCCAAGGTGCACGGCGCGACCGAACGCGTCGTGCGTCTATTCTTGAGCTGTCTTGAACGATTTGAACGTTTTTTGGGGAGAGGGGAGCTCAAATGGCTACGACAACGACAGCATTTCTGCCGGCAGCTCGTAACGTCGCCGGGTCGAACGGCGCCGATGGTAATG
>CALFYU010000719.1 GCA_937952455.1 uncultured Planctomycetaceae bacterium | reverse complement strand
CTCAATCTCGCCGCGATGGGCACTGGCTTCGATATCCTCGGCGATTTGTGATGCAGGTTGCGAGGGAAACATGCGGAGCAATCCACGGACCGTATGCGCCGCACGCCGCGCCGCTGCGGCGTCGCGTGCGCGGAGAGCCTGTTCGAGATTCGCCACCAACGTGTCGCACTCTTGCAAGGACGCGGACGCGACATCGCGCAGCAATTCCTGATCCCCCTGCACGGCGTCGAGGGCCGTCGCCCAGTCGATAAAGGGGCCTTGGCGGATTTGCCGGTCCCCGTTGGCACGCTCGGGAGACGGTGGCGAGCTGCTAGTTTCCTGTTCAAAAAACTCCGCGATGGCTTCGTAAAGGAGCGGAATACGAATCGGCTTGGCGACATAACCATCCATGCCGGCGTCGAGACACTTTTCGCGGTCTCCTTTCATCGCGTGTGCAGTCATGGCTACGATCGGCGTCCGCACCCGCGGCTGGTGGGTTGCCTGGCCTTGTTGTTCGATTTCGCGGATACATGCCGTCGCCTCAAAACCGTCCATCTCCGGCATTTGCACGTCCATCAAGACCAGATCAAACGGCTCGCGTTCAAATGCCGCCAGCGCCTCTCGGCCGTTGTTCGCGACGGTGACGGTATGCTTCCATTTTTCCAGCAGGCCAATCGCCAGTTTTTGATTGGCAAAGCTGTCTTCAGCCAGCAGGACCCGCAAGGGACGGATGTCGGCCAATTCGGCGACCGACGTTGCGGGTGGCGTGGAGACCTCCTGCGGGACAAGCGCCAACTCCACGAGAATGGCCCGTATCAGTTCCTGCCGTTTGACCGGCTTGCTCAATTGGGCGGCGATTCTGATTTCCCCGGCGAGCGCCTGATCCGAGGCGCGGTCGCCGGAGGTCAACGCGATAATTGTCAGATCTTCAAAACCGGGCAACTGCTTGATTCGTCTCGAAAACTCATAACCGTCCATCTTGGGCATATGGATATCGGTCAATACCAGCGCAACCGCATCGCGGCCGGATTGTTGCAATTTCTGAAGCCCCTCGTCACCGCTGGAGGCCATGATCGGCTGCATCCCCCAGAGGGTGACCATTTCCTCAAGAATACGGCGATTGGTGGCGTTGTCGTCGACGATGAGCACACCCAGTCCGTTGAGCGCTTCCGGCGGGAGCGCGGCAGCACGCTCGGTCGGTTCGGCCACTTCTTCAAACCGGGCGGTGAAATGAAACGTACTCCCCTGCCCCAATACGCTCTCCACCCAGATGCGGCCTTGCATCAAGTCTACCAACCGCATGGATATCGCCAGTCCCAATCCCGTGCCGCCGTACTGCCGCGTCGAGGACGCATCGGCCTGCTCAAAGGCATCGAAAATGTGCTCCAGTTGGTCCGGAGCGATTCCAATGCCTGTATCACGGACTTGGAAATGCAAAACGGCGGCGCCGTCCTCGGCCGATTCGCGGTTCACGTTCAAGACGACTTCCCCCTCGGACGTGAACTTGATGGCGTTGCCGACGAGATTCACGGCCACCTGCCGCAACCGCCCGGCATCGCCGATCAGATAATTGGGGACATCCGGCGCGATGTGATAGGCCAGTTCGATATTCTTGTCATGGGCGCGCATGGCGATCGATTTCATCGCGTCACCCAGGCACTCGTGCAGGTCGAATTCAGCGGCGACCAACTCCATTTTTTGCGCTTCGATTTTGGAGAAATCGAGGATGTCGTTGATGATCGACAATAAGGATTCGGCCGAGTCGCGGACGATCTGCAGCGATTCCCGGTGCGACGGATCGAGCTGACCGTCGAGCAACAGTTCCGTCATGCCGATGATTGCGTTCATCGGCGTGCGAATTTCGTGACTCATGTTGGCCAGGAATTCGCTCTTGGCGCTATTGGCCGCCTCCGCGGCGTCCCGCGCCTCCCGCATGGCGACTTCCGCCTCGCGGCGGTGGACTTCTGCTTGGTAGCGCTCGGTCACGTCCCAAAACACCGCCTGCACCTGCGTGACTTTGCCGGATTCGTCGCGCACGGGCGATTTGCGAACCTCGTAGTAGCGGACCTCATCGCCGCGGCGGTTTTCTTCGACGTCCATAAACACTTCGCCGGTCTCGATCACGCGCAGTTCATCCTGCCGATATTTCTCCGCATATTCGTCGGGATGCAGGTCGCGGTTGGTGCGGCCCAAGAGCTGATCCGCGGTCATGCCGACCAGTTCGCAGAAGTTGTTGTTGACGAACGTAATCCGTCCCTCGAGGTCGGTCCGCGTGACGTAAATCGGCAAGTGGTCGACAAGCGAGTGGTACAGCGACTCGGAGTCCTTCAGCGCAACTTCCGCCAATTTGCGCTCGGCCACTTCGGCTTGCATCTGTGCGTTGGACCGCGACAGTTCCTCCTCGGCCTGTTTCTGCCGCGTGAAATCGGTGGCAATTCCGCCGATCCGATAGGGATTGCCATCGTCATCCAAAATGAGCGTGACACAGTCCCTCAGCCAACAGAGACTGCCATCAGGGCGGACGACACGATATTCCTGTTCAATCTGCTGCTTGACCGGCAAACGCTTTAAGCCGTCTTCGACCTGGCGACGGTCTTCGGGATGGATCAGTTCCAACCGCAAGCGGGGGTTTTTGACAAAATCGGCCGGGGGCCGCCCATAAATCCGCGCGGCGGCCGCATTGAGATACAGCAGTTGATCCCCCACGAGATTTGTGCACCAGACCAAGTCGTTGGTAGAGGCCAGCAAACTCGCCAACAACGACGCCCGTTCAGGAAGGTCGTCACCATGCACTTGCGCGAATTGCGAGTCATTGTCCATGGAGTTCCCTGTCGTCAACTGCACGCCCCAATCATCATCGGCCGGTTTCCTCCACCGATTGTATCCACAACATACGTCGTGCGACCAGTAATTTCCCGGGCATAGTCAGCAATCACCACCGCGCCGTGTCAGGAGGCGGCCGGTCCGCCGTTGACATCGTAGCATTGTCCGTTGGAGAGACTCGACTCGCTGCTGGCCAAATAGTGCACCAGCCCGGCGATTTCCTCAATCCTCCCGGCGCGTCCCAACGCAATCCGCGAGGCGAGTGAATCCGCCGCGCTCTTTGGCAGGGCATCCCACATCGGCGTATTGAGTAGTGCCGGTGCGATGCAACTGACGGCCACGTCACCTTTGCCGGTGACCGATTTGGCAAGCGATTTGGTCAACGCAATCACCGCCCCCTTCGATACGCTATAAGGAACCAAGTCCGAGTTCCCTTCCCGGCCGGCGATTGATGCGATATTGATGACTCGCCCGTAGTCGCGAGCGATCATGCCTGGCAACACCGCGCGGCAGACGAGAAACGTGCCGATCAGGTTGACGTCCAACACCTGGCGCACGTCAGCGGCCTCCAACTCCCAGGCGGAGCCGACCTTGCCTAATATTCCGGCGTTATTGACGACGATGTGCGGCTCGCCGAATTGCTCCCGCAGATAACCCAGCGCCCGTTCGACGTCCTCTTCGCTGGTGATGCTGCCTTGAAGGGCAATCCCCGAACATTTCAGCGCGACATTCGCTGCTTTTTCGCCATCAAGGTCGAACACGCCGACCTTGGCACCGCACGCCGCCAGGCGATAGGCGATCGCCTCGCCCATGCCCTGCCCCGCCCCGGTGACGAAGGCGACTCTGCCGTCGAGCTTAAAAAACGGTCCCCGCGGTTGTTCCACCATCTGTACCGAATCCCCGATTAACGATTTGGGTATGTCGGACTCCCTTTCGGAGTCCAAGGCCTCATAAAATACACGCGGCCGCGAGCCGTTCCAATGCCATGCCCTCGCGACCGGCTATCGGCGTCAATAACAACCGCAGCTGGATTTGGGAACGGCATCAGACCGTTCGCTTGGTGAAATATCGCGACTTTCGCCCAAAACGTCAGTAGGGCCCGTTGACTGCCGTCGCACCTGCCGTCCGGTTCTACGGCCAATTTCGCTCGATTTCGCGGGCACCCCAACAATTTCTTGACCCAGCCACCTGAGCCGCTTTACGATGGAGAATGACGGCTAAGTTCCATGATACACATCGGTTGATTATTCCATGCAACGTCCGAAAGAGCAATTTGGATCACCGCGCGTCGCGCTGACCTTGGTGATTTGTACGGCGACTTTGACGGCGGTCGGAAGCCGCGCCCGTGCTGATGACCCTATCTTGTACGGTCCGAATCCGCCGGCTGCTCAGTATTACTACCCCGCTCAAGAAGAGTATTATCCGGTCCAGCAGTACTACCCCGCCCAGGAATATTATCCGGCCGCTGAGTATCACCATTCGGGCGGGCGGGTCTACGGTGCTCCATATCCTGAGGGAGAACGCGTGTACGGAATTCAGCATTTCAAACCCCCGCGCAAGGGGATCTATGCTCCGCCGCCCGTTTACCAGCCGCGCGGTTTCTACCCCGGCCCTTTCTGGCCCTACTTTGGTTTTTATGGTCCCTGGGGCTGGGGTTGGGGATGGGGCTGGGGGGGCGCTTCTCCCTACGGGGCGTACTACTATAGCGGCCATTGATCCGTCCGAATCTTCGGCGCACTAAAATCGATCCCAGCGAAATGGGCCGAGATCGAGCGACGGCTTCCCGGCGATGATCCATTCGGCCATCAACTGACCCGTGATGGGGGCCAACAACACGCCGTTTTTGAAGTGCCCGGCCGCGATGAGAAAATTGTCGAGGCCCGGAAGTCGATCCAAAATCGGCAGTTGATCGGGCGTCGACGGGCGTGCGCCGGTCCAGGCATGACAAAACGGTACGTCAGCCAGTGCGGGGACCAATTCTCGGGCCGCGGTCGCGAACTCTTCCGTCACGGCTGCCTCCGGCTCGGTCACGTCCCCTTTAACGATATTCCCGCCTGTTACAACTTCGCCCGTCACCAGCTGAAACACGATCGCCTTGCCCAGAACGGTGCCGTTGAGCAAGGGCGCCTGCGGCGCCGTCGCGATCAACTGTCCGCTGATCGGCATGAGCGGGGGCGGCGCCGGAGCGTGGTCGGCGAACCAATCCGCAATCCACCCGGTGGCGGCAATCACATGTCCAGGGTGGATCGTGCCGGCTGTCGTTTTCACTGCCGTGACCCGTGATCCTTCCACGGTCACGGATATCACCCGTGTTTCCGTCAAAAAGTGCGCCTTTGACGCCCGTGCGAATGAAAGCCCGGCTTTGACCGGATGTAAGTGGGCTTCTGAAGGATAATGGACCCCCCCCTCAATCCCCGGCCGCAGATGCGGTTCCAGCAAGTGCACCTGCTCGCCGTCGATTGCGTGCGCGGAAAGCCCCTCGCTTAAGAGGTGCATTGCCAGTTCATCCGGGGAACGGTCCCAATGCATCGGATCGACGGTGAGGAACCCATTAACCCGCCAATCTAAGTCGAAGCCGTCCCGGGCGGGGAGCTTGCCCCACAAGTCACGGCTGCGGCGGGCGAGGTTGCGAAACGCCACTGGGTAGTCGATCCCCTGTTGATCGGGCCAGATTCCCCCCGCATTCGCCCCACTGGCCAGACCGCACAGCGTTCCCGCTTCAACCACCTGCACCTGCAGTCCCTGCTGTGACAGCGCATAGGCGGTGGCCGTGCCAATAATTCCACCCCCGACGATCAACACGTCGGGCTTCCGCAACGGTTCGCGATCGGCAAACGACCGTAATTCGTCGCGCTGGGCATCGGTGAGCGTCGTGAACCAGATCGAATCTTGTGGCATAAATGTTCCCGCTTAGGCTGTCACACCAAAGTTGCTTCGCGACGCACCGGATGTACAAATCGAATCCCAAACCGACGGCTCCGCGGTCGCAATCGACCTTCATTGACACAAAGGCAACAACGGTATCAGAGGCGACAGCAATTGGAGGCTGTTGACGGCAGGCGGGAGCCTGCCCTACGGCATATCGAACAATAACGCCCTAACCGCCGAATTCAACCGTGACGTCGTCCAGCGGATAGATCGGTCGCCGCAGTTTGTGGTATTCGTAGTTGCTGAAATCGGGCCGGTGGATGCCGGGCGTGTCGGCGTCGAAAATGTGGGCGGCACACTCGCCGAAATCCGCCCGAAAGTGCACTGCGCTTTTGACAACGATCAGTCGCCGATGTTCGGGGGCGACGCCGATTACACGAAGCATTTCACGATCGAGTAGCTGTTTGCCGTGCGAGCCGATCACCACTTCCACTCCGCCAATCACCAAGAGCGCCATCGGCCCGAACTCGCCGACCACGCCCCGATTCATCGGTCCGCGATGCACAAAATGCCCGTCGCACAGGGCGCGGACGTAGGCGGGCGACTCAACGGGTGAACCATGACGGTCGTCGGTCTTTCCGCCAATGCGGGCGTTGATCGTCGCTCCCACACCAGCGGCATGGGCCTGTGCGGCGGTTTCGGGGTCGAATATCACGCCCACAACGGCGTTTTGAAAATCGGCCTCGATCAGCGCTCGCAACACCACCGTCCCGTCGCACGGAGCACCGCCGCCGGGGTTGTCCGATCCGTCGGCATATAGAATCGGCCCTTCGTGCGTGGCGGAGAATTGAATTATTTCGTCAATCGGGGTGAGTTGCGGTTGCAGATCATCCCGCAATGCCCACAGGCGGCCAGCCAACTCATCCGCTTTGTCGTTTGCCAACGCTGCATCGCCGTCAGCCGTGACCAGACAGGAGACGCCAGCGTCAAGGATATCGGCGAACGGAAACCCCATCGCGACCGTCGCCGTTAGCAGGCCCGGTTCGGATTCCATGCCGAACACCCAGTCCATCAAGCTCCGCATCGGCTCCCGCAGCGTGCATTGCATGGGGGGCATCGTCAATAGCGGCAATTGGCGATACGCCTGCACCGCACGGACCTCGCCGCGAATCATGCGGACTAATAACTCCCCCGCTTCCCGTCCCCGCTCGCGCATGTCGACGTGCGGATAGGTGTCAAAGCCGATGATCACATCGCACGCCTCAGCCATCCGCCGCGTGATATTCGCATGCAGGTCGAGTGTCGCGATGATGGGAATCTCCGGTCCGACGGCGGCACGCACAGCTTCCATAAACGGCGCTTCGCCGTCATCACAATCGGCGGTGACCATCGCCCCGTGCAGGTCGAGCAGCACGCCGTCAACGTCCAGCGCTTCCTTGAGGCGATCGAGGAACATCTCCAGAATCGCATTGAACGCAGACGCTTCCACGATTCCCGACGGTTGCGCGCGGGCGCAGATCAAAGGGCACAATTCAAAGCCGAGTACGTCGGCGGCATCGATGTAGCCGCCGTGAATCGTGCCGGTGTTGCGGTACCGCCGGAAGATCGCGTCACCGCCGGAGAAATCCGGCCCGCACCCGCTATCCCGTTCAAAGTCCGCCAGCGCGGTCGGTTGGTGCGAAAAGGTATTCGTCTCGTGCTGAATCCCGCCGCTGACGATCCGCATCGGACCTCCCTGCCGCAAATTCATTTGTCGTCCGCAACACGGCGTCCGGCCGCGACCAACTACGGCCGGTAGCGGAGCTTCGCTTTCAGGCGGCCACGGTTGAAACTGTAACGGTATTTCACGTGACCCCCGTACGCGTCACGGCCCTTGATCCTATAGTCCATCCGGTAATGCCGCGTGCTCCAGCGATAACTGGGTTTTAGGCTGTAGTCAAAGCGATAGCCGTAGTCGTAGACTCCCACCGGCACGGTTTCGACATAGACCGGTGCGGTCGGCACCGCGTAGACGACCGGCGCGGGATCGTAAATGTAATAGGGAGGCGGGGAATAGACCGCACCGTATTGGTAGGTGTAGGGTGCCGGGGCGATGAATGCCGGGTCGACCCTCCAATACATATCCTGGGCACTGGCCACGTTGGCAGAGGTACTAATCGCCAGGGCGACGAATGCGGCGGCTGCGATGCGAATTGCGCTGAATTTCATGATCGTTGAAGAACTCCCCCAAACGGTTCCGGATTCGCGAACGGGCGTTCTCCATAACGCGTCAGATTCCACGTTACCATAAAATGGGGGGATTCCGCAAATCTGGCAAGAGTTTTCGGGCAAATTGAGTTTGCCGATGGTCCAACGAACCGCGCCGAGAACCACCAGTCTGCGGTCGAGGTCACGCCTAATTCCGCGTGGCGTCGAAGCCGCACAAACCGCCGTTGCGACGCGCTTCCGTCATGGCCGTTTTGGCCCGCGCCGACAATTCGGTCGCCTCAGCCAGTTGGAAGACCCGCACGGCAAGGCTCAGTAGTTTATGACACCGCTGCCACCGCTGCAGCGATTGATAGATCGCCGCGAGATTCATCAGATCGCAGCCGACGGCGGGAATATCTTCCAATTGACGGTGGATTTTTAACGATCGCCGCAGACATTTCACGGCCGCAATCTGGTCGCCGTCCAATGCATGAGCGATCGCCAGATTGCCAAGATCTGCCGCCTGACCGGAGAGGGAATTGGCTGCGATTTCCAGTGACAACGATCGCCGTAATAGGGCTTTGGCGTGCGACAAGTCTCCCGCTGCGATTGCGTCGGCTGCCAGGTTTCCGAGATCGACCGCGACGTCGCCGTCGATTGAATAGTCGATTTCCAGCGCGAGCGACCGGCGTTGATAGGCTTTTGCCTTGGCAAACTCGCCCCGTTGGCGATACAGGCAGGCCAATTGGTTAAAGGCGACAGCCTTCACCTGTGATGTCCCGCAAAAATCAGTCGACCGTAACACTTGTTCGCATTGACGGATGGCCTCGCTCGAATCGCCGGAATCGGCTAGGACTTCCGCATATTCCAAGCGGATCGTCGGCTGGTCGGTTTGGGCCAGGCGGGCCTCAAATTCTTGGCGGGCTTTTGCGAGACGGCCACGGCCAGGGTACACGTCGGACGTTGACCCGGGGCCGGCTGTCTGATTCCTATCGGAGGGCATGATGATTAAGCGGTTGGTAGGAAACCAGAGGAACAAGCGAATCATTCGGTTTGTTGGTGTTGGCCCGGTCCGAACGATTGTATCAGTCGCCCAGATTGTCCGCCGCAAAGAAAATCAGCCGATCTGGAAAAATCGGCAAACCCGAACCGTGCGAGGTCCGGTCGTAGCAATTATGGCGGTCGCTATGGCGTGCCCGATCTCTGATTGCTCGCGGAGCTCACTGCCAGATTGGCAGTCGGTACTATTTCCTTGAAGCGATTGTGGCCGAGTTGGCAGGACCCTTTTCCGGGCATCGCTGCGCAACTTATTTAATAACAACAGCTTGTGGTTTTGATTGATTTGGCATGACGTTCGCTATCTTCGGCCGTCGCAGAGAGCGTACGTCGCGCGTGGGGCCGAACTCCGCGGGGGCGACGGCGTGTTGGCCGCGACCGGAGTCAAAACAGGGTTCGCCGTCCACAACATTCGCGCGATAAGCAACAAAGGCGTTGCGGCGAAGACCGAATCGATCACTGGAATTCATAGATTCAAGGAGAGAGTTTCGATGGCAAAGAAGGCCTCGAAAGGTGGGATGAAAATTGTTCCCTTGGGGGACCGCGTGGTACTACGCCGCGACGAAGCTGAGACCAAGACCGCCGGTGGTATCGTTCTGCCCGATTCCGCCGCGAAAAAGCCGCAACGGGGCGAAGTCGTCTCCGTCGGAGATGGGCACATCACAAGTGACGGCAAACGGCTTCCGTTGACCGTCAAACCGGGCGACAAGGTGATCTTCAGTTCCTATGGCGGCGATGAAATCAAAATCGGCGACGAAGATTTGGTACTCATGCGCGAAGCGGACATTCTGGCAGTCTACTAATTGACGGTCCCAGGCTCGGGCCGGTCGTCAGCCGTCGCTCGACGTTTGATAAGACGCTCACTCTATTGAGCGTGTACCGCATACCCCACAACATATACGTACGTCAGATCGAAATAAGAACAGGAGAATCTCACAGATGGCCAAGATGATTGCTTTCGATCAGGAAGCTCAGGAAAAAATGCGGGCGGGCTTGAGCAAGCTGGCCAAAGCAGTACGCGTCACCTTGGGGCCTAAGGGTCGCAACGTGATCCTGCAAAAAAGTTTCGGCTCACCGACGGTGACCAAAGACGGCGTGACGGTTGCTCGGGAAATCGAGTTGTCCGACAAGTTCGAGGACATGGGTGCCCGGATGGTCAAGGAGGTCGCCAGCAAGACCTCCGACGTGGCAGGCGACGGCACCACGACCGCCACGATCATGGCCGAAGCGATCTACAACGAGGGCCTCAAGGCCGTCGTCGCCGGGGTCAGCCCCATCGGCATGAAACGCGGTATGGACAAGGCGGTAGCCGACATCATCGACAAGCTGCAGGCCATGTCGATTGAATGTCGAACCAAGAAGTCGATCTCGCAAGTCGCGACAATCGCCTCCAACGGGGACGAAGAGATCGGACAAATCCTGGCCGACGCCATGGAACAAGTCGGCAAGGACGGCGTGATCACCGTCGAAGAAGGCACCAGCCTAAAGACCGACTTTGAAGTGGTCGAGGGAATGCAGTTCGACCGCGGCTATCTGTCCCCCTACTTCGTGACCGATCCGCAGACGATGGAGTGCTCCTTCGACGACTGCTATGTGCTAATCCACGAAAAGAAAATTTCCAATATCAAGGATCTCGTTCCGGTGTTGGAAAAGGTCGTCAACTCCGGCAAGCCGCTATTGATCGTGGCCGAAGACATCGAAGGCGAAGCCCTGGCGACCTTGGTCATCAACAAACTCCGGGGCACGTTCAAGTGCGTGGCGGTCAAGTCGCCCGGTTACGGCGACCGCCGCAAGGCGATGTTACAAGACCTGGCCGTCATGGACGGCGGCACGGCGATCTTCGAGGACTTGGGCATCAAACTCGAGAACGTGCAACTCTCCGACTTGGGGCAAGCCAAGAAGGTCGTGGTCGATAAGGACAACACGACCGTTATCGAAGGCAAGGGTAAGACGGCCGACATCAAGGCCCGCATCGAGCAAATCCGCCGCGAACTGGAAGCGTCGACAAGCGATTACGATCGCGAAAAGCTCGAAGAACGCGTTGCCAAACTCTCCGGCGGCGTTGCCCAATTGAATGTGGGTGCCGCGACGGAAAGCGAAATGAAGGAAAAGAAGGCCCGCGTCGAGGACGCCTTGCACGCGACCCGCGCAGCCGTCGAAGAGGGTATCCTGCCCGGCGGCGGTGTGGCCCTGTTGCGGGCCAGCGCAACGGTCAGCCCCAGCAAACTGCCCCACGACGAACAAGTGGGTTACAACATCATCCTGCGTGCCTGCCGCGCCCCGCTGACGCAGATCGCCAACAACGCCGGTGTTGACGGTGCGGTGATCTGCGAAAAGGTCGCGGAAATGGAAGGCAACAAGGGCTACAACGCCGCCACCGACAAGTTCGAGGACTTGGTCAAAGCGGGCGTCATCGACCCCACCAAAGTCACCCGCACGGCGCTGACCAACTCCGCCAGCGTGGCGACGCTGTTGCTCACCAGCGACGCATTGGTTGCCGAACTGCCCAAGGAAGGCAAGAAGGGCGGCGGAGACCAAGATCTGTACTAAGAGGCGCCGAGCGACGGCTGAGCCGTCGGCTTGGATATTGATAGATGAAAACACCCGGCTGAGAGCAATTCTCGGCTGGGTGTTTTTTTGTGCTGTCGCTTTTCAAGTGAATGATTTTTACCGAAATCTAATTCACTGAGAATATTATGAACCGACGTCAGTCTATTCAGCTAATTTCCGGATTTTCAAGTGACTCATGCAAATGCGAATCAGGGACACGCCGGCGATTCCAGAAATTCCGCCAAGGGCGGCTCCTCCGGCAAAATAGACAATTGCAGGCGTCGAATAGTAAGCTTTCCAGTACAAGTGCTCACCCAAGAGACATCCTGGGATTGCACCAAACAACCCCGCCAGCAGGTTTATTACGCGGCTACGTCGGTCCGAGGAAAGCCGATATGATAATTTCACAAAGACAGCAGCTAAGACTACCGCAAATGGACCGCTGAAGAACATTGCAACGAGCAACAGTGGAACAATGTCTGAAGCGCTACTCGACGGCATCGCAATGACAACAGGCACTTGAGGAGCTCCAACTATCAATCTCGAATGGAAGTTCGCATCACTGTTCTAATTCGCGCAGCGTGTATTCGAAGCCCAAAATCTCATTCCAAGTTCGCGTGAGTAGAAATGATGCATTGAGCACATTCGAATGCAGAAAACCGTCAGCGTCGGGCGTCGTCTCGATATATCCGGTCTTACCGCGTTTTAAGAGCTTGAAATCGATCTCCTCGCTACGGGCGTCGATCAGCCAATACTCGCCAATGCCTGCGGCGTAATAACGGTCTCGCAGAAGTTTGGTGTCTTTGCGGACAGATGTGGGGCTGACCAACTCCACGACGAGATCGGGGGAACCGGCAAGTTCCACGAATCTACCGCTGTCCTCCACAAATTCTCGCGCCTGCACTCGTCCCGACTTCA
>CALFYU010000718.1 GCA_937952455.1 uncultured Planctomycetaceae bacterium | reverse complement strand
CTCACAAATGACCGTTGAGCATCCATCCATTGAGGACCGAACGGATGTTTCGCCGGTGCTCTCCCCGCGCCTCTTGGCGGTTTTGAACGCGCTCGTGATGACCAGCCTGGTCTGCTATTTGGCGTTCAGTCGCCCGACACGTTACTTGATGGACGAGTTTGTACGTCTGTTTGAAAAATTTCTCACCTGATGTACGCCAACGACGCTCTTTATGCGGTTGCCGCTTTATTGTTGCCGGCGTTGTCCGCACTGATTCTCGTAGGGCGGATGGCTGGGCGCGAGCGGGGGGCGCTTGCCTATACCGTGACGGTGGTCACGTATCTGGCACTGGCCTTGTTGCCGATGCATGCCGCGGGATTCCTCGAATTGGCCGGACTGTTGCCGGCCATCTCGTACCGCGTCGTTGCGCTGTTCGCACTCGTCGTCCTTGTCGCGTCGTACGGCATCGCCCGCCGGTTCCCGAGAGACGCCGGCGGCGTCGATTCCTCACCGAAAGAAGGTCTGCCGAAGTATCTGTTATTCGCGATCGCCATCGTCGCTGCCCTTTGGGGACTGTTCTTCCTCAACCGCTGCACCTCCTATCCCGACGGGTGGGACGGATTGGCTTATCACTTGCCGCTGGCGGTCAGCTGGATGCAACGTCAGAGCCTGGCGTTTCCACTGCGCCCCGACTGGCGTTTCAGCTTGCCGGCCAATTGCGAAATGGGCATGTCCCTGTTGCTAGGGACGGGCTGGGAAGCGGCTTCGGCAATCTTCAACATGTTGGCCGCGACGGTCTCGGTCAGTTCCGTCTACCTGCTGTGCAACAAATACACCGCAAATCGTCAAGCGGCGATCATCGCCACGTTGATGTTCGCCAGTATTCCCATGGTCGTCTTTCAAGCGTTTGGTGCTTATGTCGACCTGTTCGGAACATCGTTCCTGCTGGCGGCAAGTGCCATTTATGTCTACCGGGACGCTCCCCCCGGACGGATCCCGGCCAAGTCTTGGTATCTCGCGGCCATCTTCTTATCGGGCGCCGCCTGTGGAATGGCCGTCGGCACGAAACCAACGTTCTATCCCTACGCCGCTGTGCTCTTCGCCGCCATTGCGGCGGATACGTTCTCCAATCGCCACCGGATACCGGTCGGAGTTTTCCGAAGTCTAGCGACGTTCGTCGTGGGAACTTTGCTGTTTTGCAGCTTTTGGTTCGTTCGCGCGACTGTCTATACCGGCAATCCTCTGTACCCAATACGAATATCCATCGGTGACACGGTCTTGCTCGACGGCTTTTCGACGGCCGACATCACCGATCCGGATTACGACTTGAACTTCGTCAGTTCTCGCTATCAGTGGCCGATCTACCCGTGGATCGATTACAAACGCACCAACTTGATGTACGGCCAGGGCTCCGGACTGGGATGGTCCTGGGTCTGGTTCGTCACGCTGGGGGTCGCGTTTGCACTGGTCTTCCGTTGTGTGGTGCTGAGACGACGGCGTAGATTGACGGCGGCGCACGCCGCAATCGCGATTTGGCTCGTCCTGGCCGTCGTATGGTGGTTCGCACTTCGCCGGATGCCGCGATTCGGACTTCCCATTATTGCATTGTCCTGCGTACTCTCCGCCGACTTGTTTGACGGTTTTGTGAGCAATCGCTCGAAGCTGTTTCGTTGGCTGCTCTTGCTATCCGTCTCTCTGGGAGCGGCGATTTGCGCCTTTGCGCCCGCCCACGAAATCGCCGGGCGAGTCCGCACAGGCGGCTGGTCGCGCGCCGAAAATTACGGCTATCCCGCAGTGATCGACACATTTCCCGACAGGACGACCATTTTGAACCTGACGCACTCTGAGCGGAACAACTATTATCTTATGGGAAATGATCTGAGCAATCGGATCGTCTCAGAAGATTGGGCGCCGGATGTGATCGACAATGAATTCTTAAGCAGTAACAACATTGACTACATTGTCGAAAAGAAAAAGAACGACCGGTTCATGACACTGCCGACGACGTGCCAGTTGGTTGCCGAAGAGGAAATTCTCGAGACCGTCTGGAGAGTTTGGAAGGTTGTCCCGGCCGATGCCGACTAAAGTGACAAAATCTGCGTTGCCTGTTTTTTGGATGCGTGTCTCACATCAGCTATGAAAATCCTCTTCCTGCAAAAACGCCCCTTGTTCCCCGCCGATATGGGGGGGAAGATTCGTACGCTCAACGTCCTGCGTTTTCTCGCCCAGTGGCATGACGTCACATATTTGTGCAACGTACAGGCCGGCGAAGAGGCGGGGGTCGAGCAGATGCGGGAAATTGGACTGCGAGTCGAAACGGTCCCTTGGATCGAAACTCCGCGGGGCACGTGGAAATTCTATGGCGAACTGGCGGCGAACCTGTTTTCGCCCTATCCCTATAACGTCGACAAAGACTTCGATCCGCAGTTGCGGCGTCGGGCGGAAGAATTGCTGGCCGCGGAACCGTACGACTTGGTCGTGTGCGACTTTGTGCAAATGGCCCGCAACGCCATCGGTTTGCCCGCGGCGGCGAAAGTTCTGTTCGAACATAATGTGGAGGCGCAGATCTTTCAGCGGCACGCACAGCAAGACGAGGGTTGGTTGCGGCGAAAATACATGGCGCTGCAGTGGCGAAAGATGCGGCGGTTCGAGGGCGACGCCGGGCGAGAATTCGACGCCGTCGTCGCCGTCAGTCGGCAGGACAAGGAAACCTATGTCCGCGACTACGGCTGGGATCACGTGCACGTCATCGACACGGCTGTCGATCTCGACTTCTTTGAGCCGGACCCGGCCGCCGAAACGCCGCAGCGGATTGTGTTCGTCGGTTCGATGGACTGGCTGCCGAACCAGGACGGCGTGCGGCATTTCGTCGAGCGGGTTTGGCCGTTGATTCTCAAGCGGTGTCCCGAGGCCCAATTCCGCGTCGTAGGCCGCAATCCGACGCCGATGGTCGAACAATTGGGCCGCACACCCGGCGTGGAGATCATGGGAACCGTTCCCGATATCCGCCCGTATTTGGCCGAAGCGGCGGTGGCGGTCGTGCCGCTGCTGGTGGGGGGCGGCACGCGGTTGAAGATCTTTGAAGCGATGGCCATGCAGAAGGCGGTGGTCAGCACCCCGCTCGGCGCCGAAGGCCTCGACGTCACCAGCGGAGTCGACGTTCAATTGGTCGATGCCGGTCGGGAATTCGCGGACGCCGTGGTGGACCTGCTCACCGACGACGACAAACGCCGGAAGATGGCAGCAGCGGCGAGGCGGCTTGTTGAGGAGAATTACTCGGCCGAGACAATCGCCCGACAGTTTGAAGTGATCTGCCGGGACGCGGTGAACCGTGAACAAACCGCCGCTGGCACGACCTCATGACGGATAATGTCGAAACCGGACAGCAGCCGGAGCAACGGCCTCGCTCCGTACCAAGTTTCGGACGATGGAAAACATGGATATGGGCAGCGACCGGCGCCTATTTCTTGCTGCTCTCCTACCTGTTGCTCACGCCGCATCCACTTTGGTTTCTGGGGTCCGCGGGAAGATCCACCGAAGAGGCGGTCGACTCGACGCTCGCAGATTACGCGCAGCACACTCTGGCGTATGCCGTGTTGGGTGTGCTCATCACGTTTGCTACCGCCGGCGAGCCGCATCGACGCCGCTATGCTTGGCTGGCGGCCGCAGCGGTACACGGCATGCTCTGTGAATGCATTCAGCACTTCATACCGCACCGCGAGTTCGGACTGCATGATGCGATCGCTAATGCAGTCGGCGTGATCGCCGGTTGGGGCATCGCGGCAATCGTGTGCCGCAGCCTGAACATTCGCCGAACGATGTCCGGTGCCACTGCCGACCTGTCCAGCAATGCTTCAGCGACCACGTGCCCGGAAAACCAAGCCCCAACCTAGCGCCGTATTAGCTGACAAGGCGTCGGCTTGGCTGTTCGCGTGTTCCCGTAC
>CALFYU010000717.1 GCA_937952455.1 uncultured Planctomycetaceae bacterium | reverse complement strand
GGATGGCCGTGGTGCCCATGATGGCCCTGGTGCCCGCGGTGTCCCCCACGATGGCCACCGTGGTGTCCACCACGATGTCCGCCGCGGTGTCCGCCACCATGGCGTCCGGCTTCGGCACTGCTCGGCCCGGCGACGATCAGGAACGCCGCCAGCAGCGCTGCGAAGACGGAGATTTTGGAAAATTTCTTCATCGATAAAGTCTCCTTAGTAGACGGTTAAACTGTCTCGTTGGTTGAAGTGGGTGATGATTCCCTCTACCGATCCAAGCGAAGAAGCCGTCGATGTGTTACAGGATTCTCCGACGATTTTCTGATTCTGTAAGTTGCTGTTTTGCATGACGTTGCGAGATGATCTGCTCGTGTATCGAGAGCAGATCCACAAACGTTCCGCCAATGCGTGAATCGTTTCGATTTATTGAATGGCGGAAATTGCATCAAAACGACGTCAGTTTGCCCGCAAGGAATGAAATCAGGCGGTTGAAACGACCTGCCAGTGTCGCCTCAACCGCCTGAACGGGAGAAATTCGAATTGTCACGCTTGGGTTGCGTCGATCTATTGGCCGCCGAACCAGTCCGCCTTGGAGGTCTGCGTTTGGCTGACCGTTACGCTCGCAGCGATTTGCTGCTTCATCGAAGCGGCCACCTTCGAGACGAACTCGACGGAGTTCCGCAGCGACTCGGGTGAGGAACCGGCGTCGATCTTTGCACAAAAGATCACCAAAAACTGTCCCGCTTCGTCCTTCTCAATCACCCAGGCCCCCAGCTTCGTGCGGGCACTCTGCTCCAGCAGCGTCGTCAGCATTTCCGGTGTCAAAGCCTGTGCTGAAACCGTGGCCAGCGACCAGATCTTCCGCGTTTCGGCTTGCCCGTAGGCTTCCAAGCTGGCCGAGATGAAGACGCGTTGCGTTTCACCAGCATCGGTCGGCAGATCGGCTGCAAACGCCGCTTTGCCCTGCGGGACGATCGTCAGCCCCGATTTGGCGATCACATCGGGAACCACAATTGTGGTCTGTTCCACGACTTCGGCGACGAAGGCGGTTGTTTCCGAAACGTCGACGCAGTAGCTCATCAAGCGCGCCTTGGGGTCCAGTGACTGCGAGATTCCGACCAGTTGTCCTTGATCGTTCACGACCGGTCCGCCGCTGTCGCCCGGATTGATGGGGGATTGTGTCTCGATAACCCGCATATTGTGTTCGCCGGCCTGCGTGCGGAATTGCTTGCGATAGACCGACCGCACTGATCCGGATGTATAGGTCCACAATACGCCTCCGGCCGTGGGATTTCCGATCGAATGCACAGTCTCGCCCGGTCCAACCGAGGTCTCGGCGATTTCGATGGCGGGGGTGTTTTCCGGCAGCGATTTCAGTTCGATGACGGCCAAGTCCCGCTGTTTGTCGACCATCACCACGCGGGCCCGGATGCCGAAGTTGTCGGCTCCGTTGATGTAGTGTTCACGCTCGGCGATCAACTGGCCCTCGTCAAATTGTGGAAAGAACACCAGGACTTCCGTCGAGGCACCCACCACGTGAAAGTTGGTGACGACCCATTTCTTTTCAGCATCGACCAGCACGCCCGAACCGGTGGAGTAGCCCCCTTCGGCTTTGGCAATGATCCAGGTCGTCGATTGGAGGGTCGTTTGAAAGACCTTGGCATCGGCATAAGCGGTTTGCGTCGCCGAAATCAGGGCCGTGGCCAAAAGGGCGATCGCCAGTGGTTTTACGCGGTCAATTCGCTTGGGGGTTTTCATGGTTGCACCGTTTTCCTGTGTCTAGCTATGTGCTGTTTGTGTGAGGTTCCCAGGGGCGACCGATATGCCGCCTCTCGGTGATAACCTGCCAAGCGTTTAATGAGATGATTTGTTACCGGCGGCTGGAGAAACTGTTGCCCCGGTCGCTGCGAGATGCCAATTTATCGCTGCGTTGATAGTCAGCCGGCGGGTTTATTGATATTTTGTGTGAACCATTCGGCCCCACGGCGATCCAAGCTAATTCGTGCCGCGCCGAAGATTGGGGACTTATTCACGTTGACCGAGCCAATCGGTCAGGGCGGTGTCCATCGCCGCCGTTTGGGAGAGGGAGCATGACGACCAAAGGTGAACAATTCGCAGGTTTGACGGTGGCGTTAGTCACGCCCTTTCGCAACGGTGCCGTGGACGATGCCGCCCTGCGAAAACTGGTCGATTATCATGTCGAGCAGGGGACCAATTGTGTCAGCCCGGTCGGGACCACCGGGGAAAGCCCGACCCTCTCTCACGACGAACACGAACAGGTGATCTCGATCGTCTGCCAACAGGCCGCGGGGCGGATCAAGGTGATGGCGGGTACCGGCTCCAACAGCACGTCCGAAGCCATTCGCCTCACCCGCTTTGCCAAAAAGGCGGGTGCCGATGCCGCCCTGATGGTGGCCCCCTACTACAATAAGCCGACTCAAGAGGGGTTCTATTTGCACTACAAGGCGGTGGCCGAAGCGGTTGATATTCCGATCGTGCTTTACAACATCCCCGGCCGCACGGCGAAAAATATGGAGGCCGAAACGATCGCCCGCCTGGGCGAAATTCCCAATATCGTGGCGGTCAAGGAATCGACCGGTTCGATGGATCAGGCCTCGCAGATCATCGCCACGTCGAATCTCACGGTCCTGTCGGGGGACGACAGTCTCACGCTGCCGCTGATGGCGCTCGGAGGCCGGGGCGTGGTATCGGTCGTGGGGAACATCGTTCCGCAGGACGTCAACGCCATGATCGCCGCATTCGACGCGGGCGACATCAACGCCGCCCGCGCCCAACATCAAAAGCTGTTTCCCCTCTGCCGCGATTTGCTGTCGATGGCCACCAATCCGATTCCGATCAAAGCGGCCATGAAGATCCTGGGCCGCGACAGCGGAGAACTGCGGCTACCGATGACGCCCCTGAGCGAATCGCAAGAACGGGAGCTGGCCGAGACGCTGCGGACGTACGGGTTGCTGTAGCGGCTTCGGGTGCATCGCGATGCATCAACGGACTGTTGTGCGCGGGTCTCCCGACCCCGCACAAACTGGGTGGCCCGACCGCATAGC